>CAJPUK010000022.1 GCA_905373785.1 uncultured Johnsonella sp.
GTAATTATGCGGATTTCAGCCGCAGATATGGCTCTGCTATGAATAATTTAGGATAAATATCATCGTTTTCTCTATTCAGAGCTAAAGAAATTTGAAGGAAAGCTACAGGAGAAAACAGCATAAGAAAAAATGCAAAAGCAAAATTTCAGCTAAGGGGGTTTTGTGCCCAAAAATAGACAGCATTATAGAAAAACAAAATATCCTGACAAAGTCACAAAGCCAAAACGCCTTGTATTTGTCAGGATATTTCTATTTTGTTCTGTGGGAAGTAAAATTACTTATTTTCCGACAGCCTCTTTGCTATAGCTACGAAAAATTGACCATATATTAAATAAATGATATAATTTATATCTAATAAGATGTAGTTTTTTATTTTAAATTTATAAAAAAGGATGACTGATTATGACATTTGATTGTTTAGTTGTAGATGATGAAAAAACATTGTTAGACAGTACAAGTGAATATCTGAACTTATTTGGGGTCAAAACTATCACCGCTGAAACAGCAAAAGAGTGTATGGATATACTGAACAAATATCCGATCAGATTAATCTTATTAGATATTAATTTGAATAAAGATTCAGGATTTGAGCTATGTAAAAAAATAAGAGAAATAAGCAACATACCAATTATATTTATTAGTGCCAGAAATAGTGATGATGATATGATATTGGCACTACATATAGGTGGTGATGATTACATACAAAAACCATATTCATTAAGTTATTTACTGGCTAAAATTAAAGCCGTTTTAAAAAGATATTACCCTGAAACCGTTGAAGAAGTTATAAGTCTTGGAATCTGCACTGTAAACTTAAAAAATGAAACAGTATATAAGGAAAATATAGAGCTTAAATTAAAGAGCATGGAGAGAAAGTTATTGTTTTATTTCCTTAAAAATAGAGGAAGAACTATTTCGAAAGAAGAATTATTTCAGAATGTTTGGGATGATACACTAACAGGAGACAATACATTAAATGTCCATATGCACTACCTAAGAGATAAATTTGAAGAAGATCCCAATAATCCCAAGTTATTTAAAACTGTATGGGGTGTAGGATACTTGCTCTGTGAGAAGGGATAGGATATGAGAAAGATTATACTTTTTTATATAATGTATTTATCTATCTGTATTACAATATTACTTATACCGACAAACATTGATACTTCAAAAAGCTACGTTGAGATTAATCATATTCTAAAAACAGTCCAAGATAATTGGGAAGAAATGCAAGAAGGCAGATTCAAGAAAATAGAAAATGTAAAAAGTGATTTTCTTATAATAGATAATGACAATAACATATTGCTAAGATCCTCAGATACTTTTAAGTTAGATGCCAATATATACTCTCATATAAAAAATAAAGATACAATTACTGAGATAGTTAAAGATAATGCGGTTGTAGGTAAGGTTATAATCGAAAATAATGATAAGATGATATATCAAAATAAGTACCGACAAATAAAGATATTTTGTTTTATGGTTATGATAATAGCGGGGATATTGATGAGCATATTTATGTTTATACTTTGGAAAACATTATTGAAACCAATAAATAAAATAAAAAGGAATGTGGAACATATTGCCCAAGGGAACTTAGAAATGCCTCTTGTTGTTGAATGTAAGGGTATAATTGGAGATTTTGCAAACAGCTTTAATATATTGAGAGAGAGCCTTTTGATTTCTAAAAATGAGGAAATACTTTTAAAAAAGAAAAATAAAGAACTCATAGCCTCACTAAGTCATGATATAAAAACTCCTGTCGCTTCTATAAAAGCAGTTGCTGAATTACTATCTGTACAGGAAGAAGATGATATTAAAAGAAATAAATTATCTGATGTTATTACAAAAGCAGAGCAAATAAATTTACTTGCAGATAACTTGTTGCAGACAACACTTGAAGAGCTGAACGAGTGGGAAGTATCTGTAAATGAAGAATCAAGCGAAATTATATCAAATATTATAAGGAATGCCGACTATAAAAACTTTGTGTTACCTTTTTCAGTAGAACCATGTCTTATAAGACTGGATAAAAATAAGGCTGTACAAGTATTTGACAATATAATTAATAATTCATATAAGTATGCCGACACACCTATTGAAATTAATACAAAGTTTGTTGATAAATACCTTGAAATCAGTATTGCTGATTTTGGGGGCAATATAAGTGATGAGGATGTAGAACTTATAACTCAAAAGTTCTATAGAGGTAAAAACTCCGAAGGACATATTGGCACAGGATTAGGATTATATATTAGTAAGAGCCTTATAAAGAAGATGGGTGGAGAACTTTTTGCAAAAAAAGAAGTTGGTAAGTTCTGTATAAATGTATATATCCTTCTTGTTTAGCAATATTTTGAGCTGATTTTGATATATCCAAAGGAGTTGAAGTGAAATCGAATATATAGTTTATAGGTATATAAACAATCGTTTTTGTCATAAAATTATCTATAAATATAACATATCTTTATGTTCAAATCTAAAAATCTTGGTATATCTGTTTTTTCAAATAAAGATATGTAAATTCTTTTCTAACGTTAAATTCAATTAAGGATAATTAAGAAATGTCTAAGCTTAAATAAGGGATAGAAAAAGCACATTAAGGATTAGTATGTTATCATACAGCTAAAGATAAAGAACAAAAACAAACATAATTATTTCTAAATGAGAAATTTGAAATTTGTTAAGCTTGAAAAGAAGATTGACACTTAAAGACGGACAAATATATTCACAAAATGGGAGTTGAAAGTTTCATTAGGAATAAGTTTTGTCATTATATGAGAAAAGGTGATGTAACTATGAATAAAGAGAAAACTGCCTTGATAAAAACAAATAAATTATGTAAAACATTTAACCAGAGAGATTGCCAAGAAAATATTTTAAAAAATATTGATATGGAGATATACAATGAAGATTTTACTGTAATTATGGGAGCTTCTGGCTCAGGAAAATCAACATTGTTATACATGTTGTCGGGAATGGATAGACCAACATTAGGAAATGTATACTTTTTAGGAGAAGATATAAGTAGGAAAAGTGATGAGAAATTAGCAGTTTTTAGGAGAAATCATTGCGGATTTGTTTTTCAGCAAAATAATTTAATAGATAATTTAACAGTGCTTGAAAATATAGTTATAGCCGGATTACTTAAAGATAAGAATATTACTCATGTAAATGAAAGAGCAAAAAAAATATTGTCTGATGTTGGAATTTCAAAGGAACTTTATGACAAAGAAGTTCTAAATATATCCGGCGGAGAAGCACAAAGAATTTCGGTTGCTCGTTCAGTGATTAATTCACCCAAAATAATATTTGCAGACGAACCTACCGGAGCATTGAATTCAAAGGCGGGGAAACAAGTGTTGGACTTGCTGACGAGATTAAATAGAGAGGGACACAGTATAGTTTTGGTTACGCATGATGTACATGCTGCACTTAGAGGAAATAGGGTAATATACATAAAGGATGGTGTCGTAGAGGGTGAGTGCATTCTAAGTGAGTACACAGAAGAAAAAAATGATGAAAGGACAATAAAATTGGAAGAGTTTTTGGAAAAAATGGGTTGGTGATTTGAAATGAAAAAAATTTGGATTTTGGCTCGTTCCGGAATTTTAAGGAATATATATTCATCTGTAGTTTACGTAATTTTGTCAATAATATTAGCATTTTTATGCAATACAGTCTTTTCTATTGAAGATAGCTTCAATACATCATTTGCCAAGGTTTTTAATAAAACTAAGAGTGCCGATTGTGCTGAAGTTATACCGGATAGCTATTATACTGCTAAAGAGGCTGATATAAGAAAAATATTAACTGAAGACGCTGATGTAAGCGAATATCATATAGAGGATGCGTTGTTTCTTTTAAAAACTCCTTTAGTTTATGAAAGAGATAAAAAAGAACTTTCCGGATCATGGATGATTAGGAACTCGGATAGAGATGTGGAGTTGTCAATAATTAGTTTCGTTGAAAAATCAGAAGAAGTATATGAGGATCCTATATACGTACCTTTTATATGCAAAAGTTTTTTCGGGTTTAATCTTGGAGATAAGATTTCATTTAAACATAATAATAAGGTCTTAAGTTACCATATTGCAGGTTTTACTGAGAGTATTCTATTTGGAAACAGAGGAACGATAGCTTTTGAATTACCTGATAAAGCATTTAAAGATATAAGAAGCGGATTTGTAACGGAAGATGGAAAAAGTAAGATAATTTTGGTAAAATCACAGAGCTTATCAATTCATAAAAAGCTATTGAATTTATTTAAAGACATTCCTTATATCAATTATGTTGATCGTAACAGTGCAGCTTTATCAATGAATTCTTCAATAGCAGTATATAGATATATTATGATTTTCTTTGCAATTATAAATGCAGTAATAGTTGCATTAGTAATAAAATACAAAATAAAAAGCAGTATTATAAAGGGATATAAGAATATAGGTATTTTGAAAGCTTTAGGATATAAATCAGATGAAATAAGTGCAGCATACATATTGCAGTATCTGACTTTAAGTATTTTGGGTTATATTATTGGAATAGCTTTGTCATTTGAATTTTATAGTGTGTTGTTTAAAAATATAACAGCAGAAATAGGTTTCAAATGGGAAAGTAGTGTAAGTTTCAAAAGATTGATATTCTTTCTGATAATCAGTATGTGTGTGGTAGGTGTTTTGACATTCTTATCAACTATAAAAACGAGAAGGATATCCCCGGTAAAAGCATTGAGGGGTGATATTGATGGCTCCACAAGTTCTAAGGTATCAGTAACAAGGGGATTATTGTACCCTAACTTTATAATTGCATGGAAACTTTTCTATAGCAGAAGAAAACAAAATATACTGTTAATATTGATTATTTCACTATCTATGCTTGCTACATCATTTTTTCTGACCTTATATTATAATGTTGTAGCCGGCAAAAATAGATTAGGATTACAGCAAATAAGCGGAATGGAAAATTTCTCAATAGTTTTACAGTTAAAAGAAAATGAAGATATAGAACAGTGGATTGAAAAGATAAAAGGAGTAGCAGGAGTAAAACAAACGGTAAAAGCTATAGGTCCCGGAGGTTCAGTACTTTATTGCGATGATAAATGCGATGTAAGAACAACGATCTATGATGATTATGAGAAGACAGATAAGGTAGGATTATATAAAGGAAGATATCCACTTCATGAAAATGAAGCTGCAATTTCGGTAACATTGTCTTCCGTTTTAAAAAAGGGCGAAGGTGATTTCATAACTTTTAAAAATGAATTGCAAGATAATTCTAATTTGGGAGAATATGTAATAACAGGTATAACTCAAGGAAGTTATACAGGTGGAATGGATGTTTCGCTTACATTTGACGGAATTAAACAAATTGATAAAAATGCAAAATGGCAAACTGTTTACGTATACACCTTTGATGACGGAGATATATATAAAACTATCAATGATATAAAACAAGTTTGTGGAAAAAACATAGTATATATAGATAATTTTCAAAATGTCTTTAACAAGCAATTTGAATCAGTTACAAAAAATATTTCCGATTTGGTTTTATGGGTACTGATTTTAAGCATATGTATTATTTCTGTGATAGTATTTTTGGTTGCTCAGACAATATTGTTGAATAATACATATATGTTTGGAGTTCTAAAAGCTGTAGGATTTACAACTGCTCAAATAATGTATCAGATTGTAATGAGTATGTTTCCAATAGTAATGCTTGGAAGTTTTATAGGATACTTATTATCAAATGTTTTTACTAATACTATAACCACCATGATGCTCAACAGAATGGGGGTATACAAGGTTGATTTTTCATCACCTGATAGCTATATATTGGGATTTGTAGTGCTAATATGTACAGTTTCGTATATGGTATCAATTTTGGCACTATGGAAACTGAAAAATGAAACACCTGTTAAAATTATTCGACAAAAAGAATAATGATTAAGTGTTTAGCTGTTTATAAGCTCTCAAGCAGAGAAGATAATACAAAAAATTGAAATATTCATCGTCAAATCCTTACGCTTTTACAGAACAAGGCATTGCCATGCTTTCTTCTGTGCGTAAAAGTGATATTGTAATAGAAGTGAGTAGCAACATCAAAATTTTATACAAATTTAATAAAAAAACACTGGAATTTAAGATTAGGGGGGGGTATAATGACTATAAAATAATATAAGGAGGGTATTACTGATGTTCGATAATAAATTAAGTAAAGTCTTAACTTTCGGTCTATCAACTTTTTTTATTGCTGCTGTGATCATGAGGATAGGAAAGGTTTATTTGCTAAAAGAATATGAAGTTGCGTTTCCATGGTTTAATATACTGGGAATAGTTTTTATAGCTTTAGCATTATTATTTTTCATAATTGAAAGGCGAAGTAACTTACCTTTCTTTTATGGTGCAAGTCAAAGAGGCGGCTCTAATGCAAATTCATTTATAGTAGCTGCTATAGGATTAAACTTCCTTAGTTTAAACAATGTGCAATTTATTATATATATGCTTGCCTTGATTTGTGCCATGCTATTACTTGCTTACACTGTAAAAGCAAAGAGTTAAAAGGTATTTATACAATATAAATTCACTCGGAAAATAGCACAAGTACCTTACTTACAAAGGTATATTTTGGTGATTTTTAATATAAATCCACTCGTAAGATAGCATAAATACCTTGCTTGTAAAATACATACTTTAATAATTTGTCTATAAAATATAAAATAAAGGGGCTGTTGCAAAATAGAAATCATGCATAAGATATAGCGGTATTTTGGCGAAGTGTCATCCTATATCTTGTGCAAAAATCTTAAAATGCAGCAGCCCCTTGGTTTTATATCATTTAAAAAGTCGAGTTAATTACTGACAGCTACTCTAAAAAAACTTTGCAAATACAGGTGAAAGCAGTACTGTTACTATACCTGCCACCACAAGTGCAAGCGAACTCATTGCCCCTTGGGTTTTTCCCATTTCTATAGCCTTGACTGTACCCATGGCATGGGCAGCTGTACCTATTCCAAGCCCCTGTGCTATAGGGTCTGTAATTCTAAAAAGCTTCATTACCAGTCCGGCACATAAGTTTCCGAAGATACCGGTGATTGCTATAACCGCCGCAGTAATATTCGGTATACCGCCAAGTTCCTTTGAAAGGTCAAGACCTATGGCAGTGGTGATGGACTTTGGCAAAAGTGTTGCATAGTGCTCATACTCAAGCTTAAAAAGTAGGCTTAAGCCAAAAATCGATAAAAGTCCGAGAGCTATACCTATACTTACGCTTAATACAACTGCCAATAAATTATTTTTAAGAAGTTCCAGTTTCTCATACAAAGGAACGGCAAGGCAGACGGTAGCAGGTGTCAAAAGATAACTTATATAAGCCGCTCCCAAAGAGTAGGTATCGTAATCTATCTTTAGAATAAGAAGCACCGATATAACTATTGCCGTAGCTAAAAGCAGGGGGCTTGCTATGACAAGTTTTGTCTTATTTCTGATCCATGTACCTATCTCAAAAGCGATAAGTGTAAGTAAAACCGAAAAAAATACAGAATTATTAAACATTTCCTATTCCTCCACTTCATCCTCAAGTTCCGATTTTAAAAGCTCCTCCTTGCTTTGCTTGGAAAAAGCTCTTATAAAGAACTGAGCTATACTTGCTGTAGAACCCATAATTACAACTGTAGACACAAGGGTTATCAATAATATGGGTACAAAGGCGCTTTTCATACTTTCCCATGAAACCATAATGCCTATAGAAGGCGGTATAAACATAAGTGTCATAGCCTCTATAAGAAAAATTGAGACCTCTTTGACCTGTGATACCTTTACAACTTTAAGGCAAAGCAGAGTAAGAAGTATCAAAAGCCCGTATATACTTGCCGGAATCGGAAAAGGAAGTATTTGCTTTATAAACTCTCCGACAAAGCAAATACAAATAATAATCATAAATTGTTTTACATATTTCATATATATCGTCCTAACTGATCAAATGTTTATTGTATTAAAAATATTTTTCCCATAGTAAATTTACAAAAATGTTGATAAATAAAAGTACTTTCTTCATTAGCCGGAATACATTGACATCTAAATAATTATCATGCAACTTGATGAATACACTAGTGCAACCCATTTTAAATAACAACTTTGTAAACGAAAGCATTCATTTTCCTATTGGTGCTCATACGCCGATTTGAGATAGATAGCTAATGAGCGCAAGTTAACTGGTGTATCATTGATATTCAGCCTTATTATTACTTTGTTAATAGATTATAACAAGTATATAAAGAGAATTGATATTTACACCGGCATTGCTGATATTAATTAAATGTCAATGATACATTACCCCGGATAAACTGTAACAGTATTAATATTTAAACCACATTGACCGCCTATTAAGCAAGATTTTTTATAATCTCAATCAACTTATCAACATCGCTTTCTTTAGTTGCCCAATCCGTAGCAAAACGAATCAAGGTATGTGTATCATCGTATTTTTCCCAAAGACTGAAACATACCTTCTGCGACAAGCTTTCAAGCTTTGAATTGTCAATAATTGTAAATATCTGATTGGTAGGAGAGTCAAGATAAAGTTTATATCCGTTATCTACAAGAGCCGTCTTGATTTTGTCCGCTAAAACAAGAGCATTTTTACCTATCTTCAAATATAGATCATCTGTAAAAAGAGTATCAAATTGTATACCAAGAAGTCTCCCCTTGGCAAGCACTGAGCCTTCCTGTTTCATGACAGTAAAAAAGTTAGGCAGCAGCTTGGGATTTGGAACGACCAGTGCTTCGCCAAGCATAGCACCGCACTTGGTACCGCCTATGTAAAATGCATCACAAAGTGCTGCAAGGTCTTGTAAACTTATAGTATTCTTTTCACAGGCAAGTGCATAAGCAAGCCTTGCACCGTCTACATATAACAAAAGATCGTTCTGTTTACAGACATCACTGATTTTTGTAAGCTCCTCTATTGAGTAAAGTGTACCGTATTCTGTAGGTTGGGAAATGTAGACAATACGGGGAAATACCATATGTGTTTTATTACCGTCATTATTAAATGTATCAACACAGGATTTTATTTGCTCGGCACTTAATTTACCTTCTCTATCAGCTAAAGTAAGTACCTTATGCCCTCTAAGTTCTATGGCACCTGCTTCGTGTACACTGATATGCCCGCTTGTTGCAGCTATAACCCCCTCATAGGATTTTAGCAGTGTGGAGATAGCTACTGCATTGGTTTGTGTGCCGCCTATAAAAAAGTAAACACCGGCATCCTTGCAGTTACAGGCAAGTTGTATTTTTTCCTTGGCAAGCTTGCTAAATGAATCATCACCGTATCCGAGACTTTTTTGCATATTTGTTTCTATAAGCCTTTGCAATATGTCCGGATGCATAGCTTCCATGTAGTCGGAAGCAAAATATAGAATATCCTCTTTCATCATTAACTCCTTCGAGTCCCGTAAAAGTAGGGACTGATTTTCAATAAAAAGAATTATAGCAAAAAATATATAAAAGTTAAACATTTTTAGTTTTCTGATGAAGATGGATGGTCTACCCGAGAAGGTAAGGTTAGAAAGTCTATGATAGTGAGATATTTTCAGTTTTGGACGAAGATGGATGACCTAGTGCAGTGTATCGTTCGCAAAATAAGTGCGCTCAAAAACGCTACACTACTGTCAGGCTGTTAAAAAGACCTTTTAGGCTGTTGCAATTAGATTGGAAAGTACTTACAATACTTATAAACGGGTGTATTTAACTTAATGACTCAAACTTCCTGTACATTGCTACGAACCCCATTTGGTGTGTGAGAAGTTTGAGTTAATGATATTTCAGCTGTTGGATACTTAAGTGTACTTAGATCATGACACCGATAACAGTAAAAATTCTTTTCTACACCGGGCTTTTTTTAGACTTTGTTTTTCTTGTTATTTTGTATTTTTATAAATTAATATTAATAAGGAGGCAGGAAGTATGGGCGAAAAATTGATAAGATTATATACAAGGCAAAATGATAAAACACTTAATTCCTTAGAGAAAAAGGGAAGAATAATTAACGAAAGAATGTATGTGCAGCTGCATTTCGGTCCGGATGCCGATCTTTTTTTGGACAGTTATGACTGGTTTACAAAAGAAGCTCAGAAAAGGCTTGAAAAGCCGGAAGATGTTACTGCTCCTATATGGTGCTCAATAAGTACAAAATGCTGCTTAAGACCGATTGAAAACACTGTAGTCTATGTGCTTAAAGTGCCGGAAGATAAGATAATCTACTTTGATAATCTTAAGTGGGACTATGTACTTAACCGAATCTACATACCAAAAGACGCAGAAGATGCAAAAAAGTATTCAAAACACCTTAAAGAACTTGGGGTAGCTGACGGTTTCAGTTTTTTTGCAGGCAAATATAAGGGTATGTTTCCCGAGGAGGAAGAGCGTATAAGGAAAAGCTGGGTAAGGGCATTTGAGATAGATGAGTGGTCTCCTTTTAATGTGACGGGAAATATCTGGGAGATTAGGGCTGAATGGGTGAAAAAAATCGTCTATCCGGGTGAACGTATTCCTGAAGATGGAGAGGTAATATAATACACCTGTGTATAGTTTCTTAATAAGCACAGTAAATAACTTGGATCTTTTAATGATTGCATATATTAAAACCTTTATCTTAGTACGCACTATGCTAAAGGTTTTGATGTAGAACGCTGCCGACATTCAGAATTTGTCTAATTTATAAATAAGATTAAACATTTTTAGGTTGTTTTGACGAATTATGAATGCACTACCTGAACTGTAACTTCTGGTTTGAAATAGATTGCTGATTAGCGTGAGTTATACTAGCAAAAAAGCCCGAGCAGTAGTATAATTATAAACTTGGTATAGAATGTTTTTAGGCAAATAAGTATTGTGCCGAAAAATTAACAGAGGGAACGATGAGATTAAATAAATTTTTGTCGAGTATAGGATTTTGTTCAAGGCGGCAGGCTGATAAATATATAGAGAACGGTAAAATATATATAGATGATTCTGTGGCAGGACTGGGTACCGAGCTTTATGATAAACAGAAGGTATACTTTGAAAAAACATATATAGGTCAGATAGATGACTTGAAATTAAAGCAGAGGATAGTCCTTGCAGTCAACAAGCCAAGAGGAATAGTATGCACAAGTTCCGATAAGGACAGGGCTGAGAATATAGTGGATTTTATAAACTATCCCTTAAGAATATACCCTGTGGGAAGGCTTGATAAGGACTCGGAGGGGCTTTTACTTATGACTAATGACGGAAGTTTAGTCAATGCTTTGATGAAGGCAAAAAATCATCATGAAAAAGAATACATGGTAGAGGTCAATAAGGACATAGATGAAGCCTTTTTACAAGCTATGTCCGCCGGAGTTTACATTAAAGAGCTTAAAGTAAAAACAAGAAAATGTTATATAGAAAAAATTTCAGAAAAAAGTTTTAAGATAATACTTACCCAAGGGTTAAACCGGCAGATCAGGCGAATGTGTGAAAGCTTAGGTTTTAAAGTGCTCAGATTAAGGCGGATAAGAATTGTAAATATAACATTAGGAAAGCTTAAAACAGGGGAATATAGAAAATTAAGTACGACAGAGCTTGATACTCTGGATTCGTTGATAGGAGAATAGATATGCAGGACACAAGAAAAAGAATGCAGTCTTTGATAGAAAAACTGGATGAGGCGGCTAGGGCTTATTACAAAGAAGATAGGGAAATAATGAGTAACATGGAGTACGATGCCCTATATGACGAACTTGTAGAGTTGGAGAAAAAAACAGGGCTTATACTCTCAAACTCTCCCACACAAACCGTAGGTTACGAGGTGGCGGAGTTTTTGCCAAAACAAAACCATGCAAGCCCCATGCTTTCTTTAGACAAGACCAAGAGCGTAGAAGATTTGGTAAGCTGGCTTGGTGATAAAAAAGCCTTGCTCAGCTGGAAACTTGACGGACTTACTATAGTACTGAGGTACAATGAGGGAAAGTTAGTATCAGCAGTCACAAGGGGAAACGGAGTGACCGGAGAGGTAATAACAGGTAATGCCTATGCCTTTACCAACGTACCTATAGAAATAGATTATAAAAAAGAGCTTGTTATAAGAGGAGAGGCGGTAATAAGCTATCCTGATTTTGAAAAGATAAACTCACAGATAGAAGATGTAGAGTTAAAATATAAAAATCCAAGAAATCTTTGCTCAGGCTCGGTAAGGCAACTGGATCCGAAGATCACCAAGCAAAGGCATGTGCGTTTTGTAGCATTTAATGTTATGGATAACGGTACTAAAGACTTGGGAGATTTCTTAAGTCAAAGATTTGAATTTTTGCATAATTTGGGCTTTGAAGTTGTAGACTATGCAGAAGTTGATAAAAATAGTGTGGCAAAAGAAGTTGAGAATTTTGAAAAAAGGATAGTTGATTATAAACTGCCCTCAGACGGACTTGTCCTAAGTTTTGATGATATAGAATATGGAAAGAGTCTTGGAAGTACCGAGAAATTTCCAAGAAACGCAATAGCCTTCAAGTGGAAGGATGAGATTGCCAATACTACATTAAGAGGAATAGAGTGGAGTCCTTCAAGAACCGGACTTATCAATCCTATAGCTTTGTTTGATCCGGTGGAGCTTGAGGGTACCACGGTAAGCAGAGCAGGCGTGCATACTCTCAGTATACTTGAGGGTCTGGAGCTTGGAATAGGTGATACTATCAGCGTATATAAGGCAAATATGATAATTCCGCAGATAGCGGATAATCTTACAAGAAGCGGAACCTGTAAAGCACCAAAAGAATGCCCTGCGTGTAGGGAAAAAACCGTAATAAAGCAGGAAGATAAGGTAAAGATGGTATACTGTCCGAATCCGAACTGTCCGGTTAAGAGGCTTAAAAACTTCGTACTTGCAGTAAGTAGAAATGCACTTAATATAGACGGTCTTTCAGAGATGACCTTGGAAAAATTCCTTGCAAAGGGCTATATAGATAAATTGGCAGATCTTTATAAACTTGACAGATACAAAGAAGAAATAGTGGCTATGGAAGGATTCGGCTTAAGATCTTATGAAAAGCTCATGCAGTCACTTGAAAAGTCAAGAAATACAAGCATGCCTAGGTTTATCTATGCACTTGGAATTCCGGGTATAGGACGGGCAAATGCCAAAACTCTCAGCAAATACTATGATTATGATATTGAAAAATTCAAAGTGGCAAAGCTTGATGAATTAAAAGAAGTGGAAGGAATAGGAAATATTTTAGCAGGCTTGATTATTGAATACTTAGCCAATGAAGAAAATTTAAGAAAAGTTGATTTGCTGTTGGAAGAGGTAAAACTTACGGATAGACCGGTAGAAATTAAAAACAGTCCGATAGAGGGCAAGACCTTCGTAGTTACCGGAAGTGTGGAAAGTTTTATGAGCAGGAAGGTACTTAGGGAAATCATAGAAGCAAGGGGTGCCAAGATGGGGGCAAGCATAAGTTCTCATACCGACTACCTTATAAATAATGACAGTACCTCCAATTCTACAAAAAACAAAAAAGCCAAGGAACTTGGAGTAAGCATAATTACAGAGGCTGAGTTTAGAAAGTTATTGGAGGAATAATATGCCTATAAGGATACAAAATGATTTGCCGGCAAAGGCAATACTTGAGGCTGAGAATATATTTGTAATGGATGAAAAAAGGGCTAATACACAGGATATAAGACCCTTGCAAATACTTATATTAAATCTTATGCCGCTTAAAGAAGATACGGAGACACAGCTTTTAAGAGCACTTTCGAATACACCTTTGCAGGTTGATTGTACTTTTTTAATGATAGAATCACATAAAAGCAAGAACACCAGCCAGACACACCTTAATAAGTTCTATACTTATTTTGCGGATATAAAGTACAACCAATATGACGGAATGATAATTACCGGGGCACCTATAGAATTATATGATTATGAGCAGGTCGGATATTGGAATGAGCTTTGTGAAATAATGGAGTGGTCAAAACTTTATGTGACCTCGACACTGCATATTTGCTGGGGAGCACAGGCAGGGCTTTATTACCATTACGGTATACAAAAGTATGAGAGAAAATCAAAACTTTCAGGTGTGTATACTCATCAAGTACTGCATAGAAAAACTCCTTTGGTAAGAAGTATGGATGATTATGTAAATTGTCCGCATTCAAGATACACAGAGGTGCTTGAAGAAGATATAGCCAAGGAAGAGGAGCTTGTAATACTTGCCAAGTCTAAAGAAGCCGGCGTATTGCTTGTAACGGATAGGATAGGCAGGCAGATATTTGTTCAAGGGCATCCGGAGTATGACAGGATGAGTCTTAGTAACGAGTATCACAGAGATGTGGCAAAGGGTCTTTCACCGGCTTTACCTATAAATTATTTTGAGGACAATAACCCGGCAAATACACCGATTTTGACATGGAGAAACTTTTCCAACACCTTGTATGCAAACTGGCTTAACTTTTATGTATATCAAAGTACACCGTATGAATTAAAAAATAATTTAATGTATTATATATAATAACAGTACCTGCTGTTGCCGACTGAATGATATTGAAACCGCTTGCTGTTTTGCAGATGTTGTAAAGCAGTAAAAACACTTAGAATATCGGTTGCAATATCAACAGCTTGCCACATCGGTACTGTAAATTTTGAGGAGACAAAGAATGGTAGTTATTATAGTCGGCTGCGGTAAGACCGGAAGGAGCATAGCAGAGCAGCTTAATGATGAGGAACATGATATAGTTGTAATAGATAAGAATGCGGAAGTAGTGGAAAGTATATCAGGAAGCCTTGATGTACTTGGTGTAGTAGGGCATGGAGCAAGTTACTCCGTACTCTCGGAAGCAGGTATTGAAAATGCGGATGTACTTATAGCGGTAACCGAATCGGATGAGCTTAATCTTCTGTGCTGTATGATGGCTAAAAAATCAAGAGACTGTGCAACCATAGCAAGAGTGCGTAATCCTATATATCATGAGGAGATAGCTTTTATCAGAGAAGAACTGGGACTTGCTATGATCATAAATCCGGAGCATGCAGCCGCTACCGAGATGGCAAGAATACTCAGATTCCCTTCAGCTATCAATATAGAGACATTCTCAAAGGGAAGAATAGAAATACTTGAATTTGAACTGCCTGCAAGTTCCGTGATTGCAGATAAAAGCTTAGCGGAGATCGGAAGAATGATCAGCAGCGATTTCCTGATGTGTGCGGTAGAAAGAGGAGATGATCTGGTTATACCCAACGGAAACTTTGTGCTTAAGGCAGGGGATAAGATCAATATAGTAGCAACTCCGGCTAATTCAAGGGCATTTTTTAAGAGTATAGGTCTTGAAACCAACCAGGTAAGGAATGCTTTAATCGTTGGCGGAGGTATAGTTGCCTATCACCTGGCTTCGCAGCTTATAAGTGTAGGTATAGAAGTAAAGATCATAGAAAGAAGTATGGCAAGGTGTGAGGAGCTTAGCAGACTCCTTCCAAAGGCAACTATAATACATGCGGATGCGACTAATCAGGAACTTTTAATAGAAGAAGATATAGAAAACTGTGAGGCATTTGTTACACTTACAGGTATAGATGAGGGTAATATAATCATGTCCTTATTTGCCAAAAACAGGAGTAAGGCAAAGGTTATTACCAAAATCAACCGAATAAACTTCTATGATATAATTGAAAAATTCAACCTGGGAAGTATTATTTACCCCAAATTCATTACTGCCGAATACATACTAAGGTATGTAAGGGCTTTACAAAGCGGTAAAGATAACAATATGATTACCCTGCACAAGATAGTTGACCAAAGGGCTGAGGCACTTGAGTTTAAAGTTCCCGATAATTCGTCAATGGCAGGAAAGGCTATAGAAGATATTGATTTAAAGCCGAATATACTTATAGCCTGTGTCAACAGAAAGGGAAAGATCATTATAAGTAACGGAAAGACGATAATAAAAGCGGGAGACAGCATAATAGTTGTAACCAGAGATACCAACTTAAGAAATATCAAAGACATTTTAAGACATAAAGAGGGCTAAGACAATGAATCATGCTATGATAAGACATACTATCGGAGTAGTACTTAAACTTGAGGCTGTATTTATGCTGCCCTCTGTGGTAGTGGCTTTGATATATATGGAAATAAGAGCTTTGACAGCCTTTTTAATAAGTATAGCCGTTTGTGCCACGCTGGGATTTTTTATGTCAAGAAATAAGCCTAAGAATACTTTATTTTTTGCTAAAGAGGGCTTTGTTATGGTAGCACTCAGTTGGATAGCTATGAGTATATTCGGAGCCTTGCCGTTTGTAATATCCAATGATATACCTAACTTTGTGGATGCTTTATTTGAGACCATATCAGGTTTTACCACAACCGGTGCAAGTATACTTACAAATGTTGAGGCTTTAAATAAGTCCTGTATGTTTTGGAGAAGCTTTACACACTGGATAGGAGGTATGGGAGTATTTGTGCTGATTTTAGCAATACTTCCGATGACGGACAGCAGCCTTCATATACTTAAGGCGGAAAGCCCGGGACCTTCAGTCGGTAAGCTGGTGCCTAAAATAAGGGATACGGCTAAAATTTTATATATGATATATATAGTTATGACACTGATTCAAATAGTGCTGCTTTGCCTGGCTAAGATGCCGCTTTTTGATGCCCTGACTATTTCTTTCGGTTCGGCAGGTACAGGAGGTTTCGGTATAAAGAATGACAGTATGGCTTCCTACTCTACAACCATACAGCTTATAACCACTATATTTATGATACTCTTCGGAGTCAACTTTAATGCCTACTACTGTCTTATCGGAAAGAATAAAAAGGCTATATTTAAGATGGAAGAGGTTGCATGGTATTTTATAATTATATTTGCCTGCATCACAGTTATTGCCATAAATACAAGGGGCTATTATGAAAATATATTGATGGCTATACATCATGCAGCCTTTCAGGTAGGCTCCGTTATTACAACTACGGGTTACTCAACCGTGAATTTTGACCTGTGGCCTCAGCTTTCAAAAACCATAATGGTACTTATTATGTTTGTGGGAGCCTGTGCCGGAAGTACCGGAGGCGGTATCAAGGTATCAAGAATTATTATAATTTTTAAAATGGTAAAGCAGGAGATATATTCATATATACATCCTAAGAGCGTAAAGCTTATAAGACTTGACCAAAAGCCCTTGGAACACAGCCTTACCAGGAGTGTCGCTATATTTATGCTTACTTATATACTTATATTTGTACTGTCAATGATAGTACTTGCTTTTGATAACAAAGATATGATAACTAATTTTACTGCGGTAACCGCAACACTTAACAATATAGGACCGGGGCTTGGAGAGGTAGGACCTATGGGAAGCTTTGCTGTATTTAACCCTGTATGTAAGTTGGTTCTTGCTTTTTGTATGCTGGCAGGAAGACTGGAACTTTACCCTATGCTTCTTATATTCACACCGCAGCTGTGGAAGATAAGAAGGTAAAACCGTAACAAATAATTGCTATAATTTATAAGGGGCTGTTGCATTTTAAGATTTTTACACAAGCTATATAAGGGTATTCTGATGAAATGCCGCTACATCTTGTACATAATCTCTACTTTGCAACAGCCCTTACTACAAGCGAAAGGATTTTATTTATGAAAGATATCCTCGTAACAAGGTCTTCACTGCCGCCTCTTGAGGAATATATAGAGCAGTTAAAGGAAATATGGGAGAGCAGATGGCTTACCAACTTCGGCGAAAAGCATGAACTTTTAGCACAAAAACTGAAAGATTTTTTGGATATTGAGAATGTAGAACTTTATGCCAACGGTCACCTTGCTTTGGAGATAGCTATAGAGGCTATGGAACTTAGAGGTGAAGTTATAACTACTCCGTTTACCTTTATATCATCAACCAATGCTATAGTAAGGCAGGGGCTTACACCGGTTTTTTGTGATATTGATAAAGATAGATGGACTATAGACCCTGAAAAAATAGAAAGTCTTATAACGGATAAAACCTCTGCAATACTTGCAGTTCATGTATACGGTATACCCTGTGCGGTAGATGCTATAGAGAAAATAGCAAAAAAACATAAGCTCAAAGTCATCTATGATGCCGCACATTGTTTTGCCTGCAAATATAGAGGTAAAGAGCTTGCTTCCTATGGCGATATATCTATGTTTTCTTTTCATGCAACCAAGGTTTTTCATACAGTAGAGGGTGGAGCCTTAGTATACTCGGATTCCGGATATATGGATAAATTAAAAAGAATAAGGGATTTCGGAATATATCCGGGAGGATCGGAGGCTTTTTATGTGGGAACTAATGCAAAATTAAGTGAACTTCATGCCGCCATGGGACTGTGTAACCTTATGCATATAGAAGAAGGCATAAAGGAGAGGAAACTTCGCTCTGAGGCATATGATCAAAGATTAAAGGGGATAAAGGGTATAAGGCTCTTTCCCGATATTGACGATTTGAAAAGAAATTATGCTTATTATCCTGTAGTATTTACAGAGGAGTATAAGTATAGCAAAGATGAGGTGATTAAGAGACTGGCTAAGGAGCATATAATTCCAAGAAAGTACTTTTACCCGCTGACATCCGATTTTAGCTGCCATAAGGGAAGATATAAGAAGGATACGCCGATAGCGGATCATGTGTCTGAAAGAGTGCTTTGCCTGCCTTTGTATAATGATTTGGATTTGGCAGTGGTGGAGAAGATATGCGATGTGATATTAGGCTAGTGTGCTGTATCGTTGATATCTAGCCTTTTAGTTGCTTTGTTAATAGATTGTAACATATATATCATAAAGAAAGTTGAGACTTACTCTACTATTGCTGATATTAATTAAATGTCAATGATACTATAATCTAGTATATTGAATAATTATTAACTGTTACAAACTTCGTTTTCATTAAGGATTAAGGGGGTTGCTTTTTTCAACATAATAGGTAGCTCTCTTTTTAAAATAATCTTATTATACTACAGAATAATTATTTGTATTAGTTATTTAATTAATATTGTACTAGTGCATAGTTTCTTAAATAAGTATACCAAATAACTTGCGTCTTCTCCTGATTGCATACATCAAAAATTCTCAGTGTAGCCGCATTACGCCTACAGTAGTAGAAACTTTAGCAGTAAAAAAAGGCTGTTGCACTTTAAGATTTTTGCAACAGCCTCACAATTTAGTTATAGTTCAGGTAGTTTAGATATACATATATAATATACATCTGAAAGCTTGCTTTCATTTGGTATATTATACATACATATCTATAAGGCTGCTGCCGGAATTCATCTTCGTCTAATTTATAGATAAAAATCAAACATTTTTAGTTTTTTTGACGAAGATGAATGCCCTACCCAAACTGTAACACAATTTATAATAATTACTTAGCAAGCTTAGCCAAGGTCTCCTTAGCTGCCACATAATTCTCGGCAACCTTATTCCAATCAACTACTTCAAAGAAAGCCTTGATATAATCAGCTCTTAAATTCTTATACTTTAAGTAATAAGCATGCTCCCACACGTCTATACCGAGAATCGGGAAAAGCTTACCCTCGCTCTCAAGTATAGGGTTATCCTGATTAGGACTTGAAGATACACTTAAATTACCGTCTATATCAGTGCTTAACCATGCCCAACCTGAACCGAACTGACCTGCACCGAGCTTGGATAACTGCTCCTTAAGAGCGTCTACGCTGCCGAAGGTAGCATTGATCTTGTCTGCAAGTTCTCCTGAAGGCTCATGAGCACCGTCCTTTGCAAGATGTGCAAAGAAAAGATTGTGGTTAAAGTAACCGCCGCCGTTATTACGTATACCTTGAGCATCAGCCTTACCCTCACCCTTACGTTTCCAGTGTGCAAGTATAACATCTATAGGCTTGGAGTCAATACCTGCCGCCTGAGCCAAGGTATTAAGATTGTTGGTATAAGCTGCATGGTGCTTAGAATAATGTGTTTCCATAGTAAGAGCGTCAAAATGCGGCTCCAATGCATCAAATGCATAAGGTAATTTGATTTGTTCAAACATATTTAATTTTCCTTCTTTAATATAAATGCTGTTAAAAGTTACAGTTTGGACAGTATATATTACCTGTATATCTATCAGGCTACTGCCTGTATTCATGTAAGATTGAAATATTTTAAGTTTTTTGACAAAGATGAATAACTACTCAAACTGTAAGGTTAAATGTTATAGATTGAATTACTCAAGCTCGGGAGCTTTGTTAAGTGTAGCACTAAGCATCCAAAGTGTTTTTTCGGTATCCTTTAATAAACCTGTGAAAAGATCGGCTGTAACAGCATCGCCTTCCTTATCGCTCACTTCAATACCCTCTCTGTAAAGCTTAGCCAAATACTTGTAGCCTGATATAAGTGTCTTAATGTGAGACTCTATTGATACTGAGTAATCGCCTTTTGTAGCTTCAAGTTTACTGTTTTCTGCAAATTCCTTAAGACTTGAATAAGGAGCACCTCCTATAATAATAAGTCTTTCCGCTACCTCGTCAACTGCCTCATTAGCCTCGTCAAGGAACTTGTCCATAAGCTCATGCACTCCGTAAAAACGCTCTCCACGAACATACCAATGTACCTGATGTATAATTGCTGCAAACTGACTTAAATCTGCCAATGTCTGGTTTAAAATCTTCTTTGTATTTTCTCTGCTCATAATAAAAATCCTTTCTGTAATATATTAAATGTATTGTCAAGGCAAAATATGTAATTAATAAATCACATCGCTGACAAGTATATTGTTAAGATACAAAATTGGAAATGGATATTTTGTATCAGGTTATCTGCAATTTAATTTAGCACAATAAATAATACTTTGCAAGTCATAAAAATTCAATCAAAAAATCATGTAAAAAGCTACTTATACTATTTTTACAAAGCTGCATTTATAAAGCAAGTAAAAATAGTAAAAATTGATGTTCTATGTTATAATTAATCAATATATATAAATATCAACAAAAAAAACTTAAAACGGGGGAGAAAAACTTCAAATTAAAAATAGTAACTATTATTATATCTTTCTGATGGAGGGCTTATCAGTGGAAGATTCATTTATAATCGGACCTAACGGAGTAGGACTTTTTATATTTTTTATAAATGCTATACTATGGATTTTAGGTATATTTATTATTCCTACTGTTATTTGTATCGTATTTGTTTTTGTAGTAGATAAGATAAGTAGAGACAGACTTCGAAATAACAGGGAAATATATGAAGAGACGTCTAACTCAAAATCCTATAAACAGCAGGAAAAAACAGATGAAAAAGAGAAGTCTTTTAGTAGGGAGGAAGGTACGTAACAGTAGAAATGTGTTATTTTAATTAATTGTATTTAACAGTTAGCAGCATATCTTAATAAAAGTTCTTACATGTAGGACTAAAACGTTATAATAAAACAGTTACCATAAACATATAAGGAGAATGGAATTATGTTTGGATTTACGATATTTTGCGTTCTTTGTGTGGCAATTGTATTTGCAATTGATAGTAATAATAAAGCACAAATGTATAAAAGAGCTCTTGAAGAAAAGATAATGGAGGAGAAAAAAAGAAAAAAGAAAGAAGCGGCTGATAGGAAAGAAAAAGAAGCAAAGTCCAAGGAGGAAGTTGAAGAGGAGAGGGCAACTGCAAAAGTGGATTTGCAAAAGCAACCGGACTCTTCTAAGGAAGGTAGCACTTTCTTGAAAAGGGACGATGAGCTTAATACCGTTTCTAAAGAATCAGGCACAGATAAAGATTTGGAAAAAGCAAGTACCGAGGTTGCAGACGTCAGCAATAATGAGCTGTATAAAGACAGTGAAAAATTAAAAGACACAGAGCCGACAACCATAAAGCCTGATGTTGTGAAGCCTGATATTTCAAAACCTAAAATCAAGTTCAGGATGCCGGATAAGAATTTTTATAACATACTGCTTATGACACTTGGTGTGGTTTTTGTGCTTTTAGCAGGAATAATATTTGCCACTACCAATTGGCATGCCATGTCAGGGTTTACAAAGCTTTTATGTATACTTTGTGCTGTGCTTTCAGTCTATGTTCTGAGCTTTTTTGCAGAAAAAAAGTTTAAGCTGTCCTTTATAAGCAGATCGCTGTATATACTTGC
>CAJPUK010000023.1 GCA_905373785.1 uncultured Johnsonella sp.
GTGCTATACTAAAAGACAGATTTAAAAGCAAATGTTTTTAATGAATCTTTATCCTAAGCGTATCATTTGTAAAAGTTTAGCCGATTTGTTGTTGTAAGGCTAGTGTATTATTGATATTTGATTAATATTTGTATATAGTAGAGTAAATCTCAAATTCCTTTATTATGTATTTGTTACAATCTATTAACAAAGTAGTAATAAGGCTAAATATCAACGATACTATATACTATGGTAGGTTACACTAACCGAATCCATAAGCAGCTGCAAATTCAGCGAAAATCAGAGTAATTTTAAGAAGTTATACGCCGCTGTATCATTTGCAAAATAAGTATATCAAAAATACTGAATACTTTCCGAACCTGTACATCACACAGCATCGACTAAGCTGAGGATGTTGGATATGTACAATCGGGAAAAGAGGTAAGTGCTTTGGTAGGTTTATTGAAAAATGATGCACCGAGTAAGGATAAAGGGAATAGGAGATATGTATGAAGAGAACTAAGATAATATGTACTATGGGTCCTAATACTAATGACAAGGAATTGCTTAAACAACTTGCCTTAGAAGGTATGGATGTAGCAAGGTTTAACTTTTCTCATGGCGATTACGAAGAACATCTGTCAAGATATAAACTTTTAAAAGAGGTAAGGGAAGAAACCGGTATCGAAGTGGCAAGTTTACTTGATACCAAGGGTCCCGAGATAAGAACCGGAAAATTAAAAGACGGTCTTAAGGTAAACTTGGAGACCGGTAAAGAATATACACTTACAATTACGGAATGTATAGGAGATGAAAGAAAAGGCTTTGTCAATTATGCAGGGCTTATAGATGATGTAAAGGTAGGCTCAAGGATACTTATAGATGACGGTATAATAGAGCTTGAAGTAACAAAGATAGAAGGCGACAATATACACTGTATCATAATAAATGGCGGCGAGCTGGGAGAAAAGAAAGGTGTCAATGTTCCCGGTGTAGAGGTAAGACTTCCGGCACTTACGGATAAGGACAAGGAAGATATAAAGTTTGCCTGTGAAAAGGGCTTTGACTTTATTGCAGCAAGCTTTGTAAGGGATGCGGACTGCATAAACCAAATCAAGGATATTATCAAAGAATATGCGGCGCACACTATGGTTATTGCCAAGATAGAAAGTCAACAAGCCGTAAAAAACATAGATGAGATCATAGAAGCCTCAGATGCAATAATGGTTGCAAGAGGAGACCTTGGAGTGGAGATACCTACTGAAGAAGTACCGTTTGTGCAAAAGACTATAATTAAAAAATGTAACATAGCCTGCAAGCCGGTTATTACCGCTACTCAAATGCTGGATTCCATGATAAGAAATCCCAGACCTACAAGGGCTGAGACCACTGACGTAGCCAATGCCATATATGACGGAACAGATGCCATCATGCTTTCCGGAGAAACAGCCATGGGTAAATACCCGGTGGAAGCGGTGAAAATGATGGCAAAAATCGCAAAAGAGACGGAAAGCCATATAGACCATAAGGCGTACAGAAGCAGACATATATCCACTGCCAATGCAAGAAATATTTCAAATCAGGTAAGTTACTCTGCTGTGGCTACCGCTGATGAGCTGAAGGCAAAAGCCATTATTGCTCCCTCAATATCAGGTTTTACCACAAGGATGCTTTCAAAGTGGAGACCGGCAGTTAAGGTATACGGACTTTCTCCAAGTATAGGTGCGGTAAGACAGATGATGCTTTTGTGGGGTGTTGTTCCGCTACATGCAAAGCGTGCGGAGTCAACCGATGAACTTATAGATAATTCAATAAAGACACTTAAGGCACAAAAGTTTATAAAAGAGGATGACATAGTGGTGGTTACTGCCGGAGTTATAGCTGATAAAAAAGAACGAAAACCTGCAACACATACCAATACCATGCAGGTTGAAATAGTAGAATAGGTATAGGAGGCTTAATGAAAAAGGATACATTTGTAGATTTGGAAAAGGTAAAAGAAATAGCAAAGACCTATCCGACACCGTTTTATATATATGATGAGAAGGGGATAAGGGATAATGCTGTAAGGCTTAAGGAAGCCTTTTCATGGAATAAAGGTTTTAAGGAGTACTTTGCAATTAAGGCAACTCCCAATCCCTATATTTTGAAGATTTTACAAAGCCTAGGGTGCGGAGTTGACTGCTCATCCATGACGGAACTTATGCTTGCAAAGGCATGTGGTTTTGGTAATGAGGATATTATGTTTTCCTCTAATGAGACTCCTTTGGAGGAGTTTAAGTTTGCCGCTGACCTTGGCGGTATTATAAATCTGGATGATATTACCCATATAGAGGCTGTGGAAGAGGTCTTGGGGTATTTTCCGAAGACCATAAGTTTCAGGTATAATCCGGGTGGAATATTTGAACTTGGAAACGGTATTATGGATAATCCGGGTGATGCCAAGTACGGTATGACTGCTAAGCAATTAAGAGAGGCGGTAAGGATCTGCAAGGAAAAGGGTGTAGAAAAGTTCGGCTTACACGCTTTTCTTGCAAGTAACACTTTGGGTGAAGACTATTATCCCACACTTGCTTCAATATTGTTTGATGAAGCGGCAAGTATTAAAAAAGAGTTCGGAGTAAGCATAGACTTTATAAATCTTTCCGGCGGTATAGGTATACCTTACAGACCCGGGCAAAAGCCTAACAATATTGAACTTATATCAAGAGGAGTGAAGGCGGAGTTTGACAAGATCTTAGTGCCGGCAGGGCTTGGTGATGTGTCCATATACACTGAGCTTGGTAGATATATGTTGGGTCCCTACGGTGCACTTATAACAAAGGCTATACATGAGAAGCATATATATAAGGACTACATAGGTGTTGATGCCTGTGCGGTCAATCTTATGAGACCGGCTATGTACGGCTCATATCACCATATTACTGTGCTTGGAAAGGAAGAAAGGGAAGCCGATACCGTGTATGATGTGGTAGGTTCACTTTGTGAAAATAATGATAAGTTTGCGGTGGACAGAAAACTTCCAAAGATCGATAAGGGAGATTATTTGTATATTCATGATACAGGTGCTCACGGTTATGCCATGGGATATAATTATAACGGTAAGTTAAAATGTGCGGAGCTTTTGCTTAAGGAAGATAAGAGCGTGCAGCTTATAAGAAGGGCGGAGACAGCGCAGGATTACTTTGCAACTTTGGATTTTGAGGGGCTGTAGGAGTAAGAAAATAAAAGCTGCTTGTGCAAGAACTTTAAATCAAAATATATGTATTAGTATAACTTATTTTGTATAATAATTTTCACAAAATAGAAATTGTCTTCAAATTAGTATGCGTATGGTAATTCTAAAGAGACTGATAATTTTTTTGTGGGTTATACCGGGTTTTAAGTCAAAGAGCGGTTTGTGTAAAGAGCCGGAAGTTCTCAGAGATTTAAAAATAGATAAGGAGCTTGTTTCCAAGCTCCTTATCGGGGTGATTCTTAAAAGGAAAATTTTTAGGGGGACCGAGCGACTAAGCACTCGGTATGAGTATGAAAAAGCTTTGCAGTTTTAAGTATATCAAAACTGTATTACGTTAAATTTATTAACGTACCTAGAGTATACCTAAAATATGTGTCGAAACTATGGATAGCAAATAAAAAAAATATAAAAAGGACAAAAAAACTTTAAAGTCGGAGCGGTCATTAATTATAATATTCTTAAGTGATTGTATGAAAATACAAAAAGGGCTATAATAACATAGATTACATCTCTTGGCTATATTAGAGAGTTAAATAGCTTGAGGAGTTTAATGTGGCACTTGCAAGATGGTTTATGTTGCAAGTATAAATTCAGCTACAGTTTGGGCGGGTCATTTATCTGTATGAGTTAGACGAAGATGAATGTCGGCAGTATCCTGATAGATGCACATTTGTAATATACAGTTGAAATAATGCTACCGCAATCCCACCGGCTTTAGACGGTGGGTTAAGGTAGTATAAGAAAAAACAATAGGGCAGGGACTGCCCGAATTAACGCCTGTGGAGATAGTAGGTTGCGAGGTCAGTGAAGCAGGAAGCCCATAGGTTTTAGACTATGGGCAGTTCACATCAGGCATTTATTTGGTATATTGCATATGTATGTTCAGCTTGTTCAAACTGTACCAAATTTATAATAGTTAAGTGTAGCAAATACAATACTTAAAAAGATAGGAGTACTTAAAGATATTTGATTATTTAGGAAGGGCTACATCATTGTATTTGGTATAAAAGTATAAAAATTCGGAGGAAAGTATGTTTGGAATGTTTGGGGTTATGTCTAATGATATTGGTATAGATTTAGGCACAGCCAGTATATTGGTATATATAAAGGGTAAGGGAGTTGTATTAAAAGAGCCCAGCGTGGTAGCTATAGACAGAGATGCCGATAAGATCATGGCTATAGGAGAAGAAGCCAGACTTATGATAGGAAGAACCCCCGGCAATATAGTAGCAGTGCGTCCTCTGCGTCAGGGAGTTATATCAGACTATACCATGACTGAGAAGATGCTTAAGTACTTTATTAATAAGGCAGTTGGAAAAAGAACTCTCAGAAAGCCTCGTATAGCGGTATGTATACCTTCAGGAGCTACCGAAGTTGAGAAAAGAGCGGTTAAGACCGCTACCGAGCAGGCGGGAGCAAGAGAGGTTACTATAATAGAAGAGCCGGTAGCGGCAGCAATAGGAGCAGGTATAGATATTTCAAAAGCCTGCGGTAATATGATAGTTGATATCGGAGGCGGTACTGCCGATATAGCGGTGATCTCACTTGGAGGTACTGTTGTAAGCACCTCTATTAAGGTTGCCGGTGATGACTTTGACGAAGCCTTGGTAAGACATATGAGAAAGAAACATAATTTACTGATAGGAGAAAGAACTGCTGAAGAGATCAAGATCAATATAGGGGCGGCATACAAAAGACCGGAACTTCTTACTATGGAAGTTCGTGGAAGAAACCTTGTAACCGGACTTCCCAAAACTATAGTAGTTACTTCCGACGAGACTTTGGAAGCACTTCTGGAAACTTCCATGCAAATAGTTGATGCGGTTCACTCAGTACTTGAGAGAACACCGCCGGAGCTTGCGGCAGATATTTACGACAGAGGTATAGTGCTTACCGGAGGCGGTGCCTTGCTTTCAGGTCTTGATCTGCTTATAGAAGAAAAAACGGGAATCAATACCATGATAGCTGATGATCCGCTTACAGCAGTTGCAATAGGTACAGGAAAGTATATAGAATTTCAAACCGGAGAAGATTTCGAGAACAAAAGGAATTATTAAAATATGATATCCGGCTATATTGAAAAAATAAAGTATAGAAACGAGGAAAATGGCTATACGGTGCTTAGTGTGTCGGTTGAAGGGGAAGAGGAAATACTGGTCGGAACTTTCAGCCACATAGAAGAAGGCTCTTATATAAGCGCCAGTGTAAAAGAAAGAGTGCATCCGGTGTACGGTGAGCAGCTTTTTGTTGAAAGCTATGAATTAAAAAGACCGGATGATGAAAAAGGGATAGAAAAGTATCTGGCTTCCGGTGCAATCAAAGGAATAGGACCGGTGCTTGCGGCTAGGATAGTAAAGAAATTTGCTAAAGATACTCTCAGAATTATAGAAGAAGAGCCGGAACGACTGGAAGAAGTAAAAGGTATAAGTGAAAATATGGCAAGGGCGGTATCGGTTCAGGTACAGGAGCAAAAAGAACAAAGAGCCGCCTTTGTTTACTTACAAAAATACGGCATTAGTATGAAACTTGCCAATAAGATATATAAGGAGTACGGAGAAAGGTTATACAGTATTATAACGGAGAATCCTTACAGACTTGCTGATGATATACAGGGAGTAGGTTTTAAACTTGCCGATGAGATAGCACAAAAGGTCGGAATATCCGCAGATGCACAATTTAGGATTAAAAGCGGAATTGTCTATATTTTATCAAAAGCGGCTGCTAACGGTCATGTTTATCTTCCCATGGAAAGACTTATGAATATAGCTGCTGAACTTCTTAATATACCTGACGAGCTTATACCGAGAGAAGTTGCCGATATGCAAATTGAAAAGCGGGTGAGCGTAAAGCAAATTGATGGTGAGGATGTAGTATACCTTACAACTTCATATCATACAGAACTTAGTATAGCGAGAAAACTTTTGGAGCTTAGTGTAAATTCCGATAATCTTAGAAAAGATGTGGAGAAGAATTTACCCAAGTTTGAAAAGTCGTTAAATATAGAACTTGATGATCTGCAAAGACAGGCGGTAATAAAATCACTATCCTGCGGTCTTATTATAATTACCGGAGGTCCCGGAACCGGAAAGACTACCACTATAAATATGATTATAAAGTACCTGCTGTCTAAAAATATGGAGGTACTTTTAGCGGCACCTACCGGCAGAGCGGCAAAGAGGATGGAAGAGGCAACCGGCTATGAGGCAAAGACCATACACAGGCTCTTAGAAATCAATGCCATGCCTGATGCGGATGATATGGAAAATAATCTGGGATTAAATTTTGAGAGAAATGAAGATAATCCCTTGGAGGCTGATGCAATAATTATAGACGAGATGAGTATGGTGGATATGTATCTTATGAATTCGCTGTTAAAAGCGGTTTCGGTAGGTACGAGGCTTATACTGGTAGGAGATACCAACCAACTTCCCTCCGTGGGTCCCGGAAATGTGTTAAAGGACATAATAGCCTCAGCTGCGGTAGAGGTGGTAAAACTTGAGAGAATATACAGACAGGCAGGGCTTAGCGACATAGTGCTCAATGCCCATAAAATGATAGAGGATGAGCCTATAGACCTTACAAAAAGCAGCAAGGACTTTGTATTTATAAAAAGAAGCGGAGCCGATAATATTATATCCGCCTGCATTACCCTACTAAAGAGCAAACTTCCTGACTATGTGTCGGCGGACAGTTATGACATACAGATCATGAGTCCCATGAAAAAGGGAATGCTTGGAGTGGAAAGACTTAATCTTATATTACAACAACATTTGAATCCTAAACACCCAAAAAAGCCGGAGAAAGAGTTTGACGGTAAAGTCTACAGAGTGGGTGATAAGGTGATGCAGACTAAAAACAATTATCAAATTGAATGGTCGGTAAAAAATGATATAGGCATAGCCATGGAAAAGGGGCAGGGAGTGTATAACGGAGATATAGGTATAATCAGGTATATCAATGACTTCGAGGAATTTATCAGAGTTGAGTTTGATGACAGGAAGATAGTTGAGTATCCTTACAGCGAGGCAAATCAGCTTGAACTTGCCTATGCTATCACCATACATAAGTCCCAAGGAAGTGAGTATCCTGCGGTTATTATACCCATGTATCCCGGACCCAAGATGCTTATGAACAGGAATCTTATATATACGGCTATCACCAGAGCTAAAACTTGCGTTGCACTTGTGGGAGAGCCGGAGTGCTTTTATGAGATGGTCCGGAATACATCTCAGATGAAAAGGTATTCAAGCCTTGACAGGCAAATAAAAAACTTGCTGGAATTAAATAGTAATTAAATATAAAATCTATGAATAAAAATCATCTTGAAAAATATCTTGATAAAATCATATCTGTAATATATCCGAGACATTGCCCTGTATGCGAGGAGATAGTAAGTCCTACAGGGCGGATGTTCTGTAAAGATTGCATCCGAAAACTTTCATTTGTAAAGACACCTGTATGCTTAAAATGCGGAAAGGAAATATTTGATGCACAAAAAGAGTATTGTGAAGATTGTGCTAAGCGTAAAAAAAGCTATGAATACGGCATGGCTTTATTAAACTACGATGAACTTACAGAAAAAATCATGATAAATATAAAATATCATAATAAAAGGGAGTATATAAAGGCTTTGTCAAAGCTTTTGGTAAGCAGGTACGGCAGTGAGATACTTAAACTTAAAGTAGATGTGCTGCTGCCTATACCTGTGCATAAAAAAAGACTTAGGCAAAGAGGTTATAACCAAAGTGCATTAATTACCAAGGAAGTGGCAAAAGAACTAAATCTTACTTATGCAGAAAATGTGCTTGTGAGAAACAAGAATACAAAGGCTCAAAAGGAGTTAAGCCCCGAACAAAGGCTTGCAAATCTAAGTGCCGCCTTTGCCTGCAGTGAAGAGGCGAAAAGGTACAGAAAGGTGTTGCTGGTGGATGATATTTATACTACGGGTAGTACTATAGAGGCGTGTACTAGGCTTTTGAAGGAGAAGGGGGTGAGAGAGGTGTATTATGTGAGTTTGGCAATAGGGAGGACACTGGTGTGAAAATTCGAGATAATTGTTGATTTGTGTGGGTTTTTCTGTAAATATCAGCTTGTTAATATGCAATTAGCTGAAATTGATGTATATATATGCACATAAATTGCATTTGTATTGTAAAAGTTAAAGGGGTGTGATAAGCTAATGGGTGCATAAAAAATAGAACAATTATTATAGGGGAAGCAGGTTGGAATCCTGTACGGTGCCGCCACTGTATTGAGTTAATGCTCTAAGTCAGATTACCTAATGAGTCAACCACTCTACGTTGCATGGGGATGGATATCCCGATATATCTTCATATTGGGATTTTTTGATGTCATAGTTATAATCTTTTTTAAATCCCGGAAGAATATGGCTATTGTACCGATTTGACTATAGCCAAGCTAAATATGCCTTTATTGTTTGCAAAGGTAAGAAATTGAATGACCTATCTGCACTGTTGTTAAATGGGATAGGAAGTTAGGCTGTGCTAATATCTGCATTTGCCCGTATGTGTTCTATAAACAGTGTGCTATAAAATATTTTGGAGGTTTTATGAAAAAAAGAGTTTTAGGTATTTTAGGTGTTTGTGCCTCATTTATGTTGCTTTTGTCAGCTTGTTCAAATTCAGGAACTGCAGGCAGCAGTGCAGCCTCTCAAGCGGAGAGTGTATCGGAGGGCGTATCGTCTGCACAGCAAAATGCAGAGTCCGATTCCGAGCTTGCCCGTCTTGAGAATAAGGAAGAGTTCAGAATGGCAGTTAAGCCTTTTACAACTCTTGATCCTTGTATGGGATGGGGGCAGTACGGACCAAGCCTTATACAGAGTAAGCTTATGAAAATTAACAGTACTACTATAGAAAAGGATCTGGCTACAGATTATAGTGTAAGTGATGACGGTTTGGTATGGACCTTTAAGATAAGAGATGATGTGAAGTTCCATGACGGCTCTAAACTTACAGCGGCAGATGTAGCATTTACTTTTAACAATACAAAGGCAATAGCGGGCAAGGTGGATTTGGCAAATATGGATGAGGCTGTGGCAGTAGATGATACCACCGTGGAATTTAGAATGAATAAGCCTTTCTCATCCTTCCTGTATAATACGGCAGCACTTGCAATAGTGCCTGAAAAATCCTATGTAGACAGTGCGACATATGCCAAAAATCCAATAGGAAGCGGACCTTATAAATTCGTACAGTATGATGAGGGTCAGCAGCTTATTATGGAAAGAAATGATGATTATTACGGAGATAAGCCTATCTTTAAGAAGTTGGTTTTACTCATGATGGATACCGGTTCAGCATTTGCTGCTGTGCAGGCAGGAACTGTTGACATGGCAAAGATTGATGAGCAATCAGCACAAAGTCAGGTTCAGGGCTATAAGTTAAAAGAGTTTACAACCTTTGACTATCGTTCAATTTCCATGCCTTATAATAAGCCGGGAACAACTACCGAAGAGGGTGATCCTATAGGCAATGCGGTAACTTCGGATGTGGCAGTAAGAAAGGCTCTGTCTTTAGGTATAAGCAGAGAAGCGATAGTACAGAATGCACTTTCCGGCTATGGGGAAGCGACCTTTGATGTGTTCAGCAAGTTCGGTTGGGGACTTGGAGACTTGGTTAAGGATGTAAAAGACGGTGATGTAGAGGCAGCAAAGAAGATACTTGATGAGGCAGGATGGGTAGAAGGCAGTGACGGTATAAGAGAAAAAGACGGAGTAAAGGCGGAGTTTGAGTTATTATATGGTGCCAATGCAGTAGACAGACAGGCCATAGCCATGTCATTTGCTGAAGAAGCTAAAAAGTTAGGAATCAGTGTTAAACCTGTAGGTAAAGACTATGATGAAATTAAAAAACTTGCAAAGTCAACCCCTATGGTATTGGGAGGAGGACATTGCAATCCTATGAATGTAGATATGATTTATGACGGAAGATTTGCAAAGACTACAGGTTGGTCCAATGTTATAGGCTACAGCAATGCAAAGACCGATGAATACATAGAAAAGGCATTTGCTGCTAAAACTGATGAAGAGGCTAATGAGTATTGGCAAAAGGTTTCATGGGACGGAACTGAGGGACCAAGTGTACTGGGAGAGACCTGCTATATTCCGCTATGTTATATAAGACATCTTTACTTTGTAAGAGAGGGAATTGACTTAGGTAAGGATGTTATACTTGCACATGATCACGGAACCGCATCATTACAAGATGTAATACATTGGGATTACAAGGCTGCAAATTAGTTATTATTTGGTTGGTATAACTCATTATAATTAGCAATCTATCTCAAATCAGTACAGGAACACTAATTTAACACAGATGTGCTTTTGTACGAAATAGTTATTTAAAATAGTTTACACCGGACAAATTCTGATTGACCTCACTCACGGTGCTTGGTCAATCGGAGCTTATAGAAAAAATATTTAGAAACAGAAAGGTAATGTTATGAAAAAGCAAATAAAAAGAATTGTATCATTGGGTATATGTGCCGCATTATTTCTTAGTGCCTGTTCTTCCTCTCAAAACTCCGCCTCAAGTACAGGTGCGGGTGAGACAGTTTCACAAGAATCAAGTGCAAAGCGTCTTGAAGATAAGGAAGAAGTAAGAATAGCTGCCGAGATTTTCGGAAGCCTTGATCCTTGTGCAGGCTGGGGAGAGTATGGAGAACCGCTTATACAAAGCAAACTTATGAAGATAAAGAGTGCTTCAATAGAAAAAGATCTGGCTACTGATTACAGTGTAAGTGATGACAGTCTTACATGGACTTTTAAGATAAGAGATGATGTAAAATTCCATGACGGTTCCAAGCTTACAGCTTCAGATGTGGCATTTACTTTTAACAATACTAAGGCAATAGGCGGAAGTCTGGATCTAAGCAATCTTAAAGAGGCTGTGGCAGTAGACGATACTACGGTAGAGTTTAGAATGAACGAGCCGTTTTCATCTTTCTTATATGTGTCAGCCGCACTTGGAATAGTGCCTGAAAAGACCTATGTTAATAGTGAGACCTATGCTAAGCATCCTATAGGAAGCGGACCTTTAAAATTTGTGCAATATGATGAGGGTCAGCAGCTTATATTGGAGAGAAATGATGATTACTACGGCGAGAAGATGAAGTTCAAACGCTTTGTAATGATACTTATGGAGTCAAGTTCGGCTTTTGCAGCCGCAAAGGCGGGAGAAGTCGATATAGCTTTAGTAGATCACTCTATGGCAGAAAGCCCTGTTGAGGGATACAGTTTTAAGACTATGGAAAGCTATGATTATCGTATACTTTCAATGCCCTGTATAAAGAGCGGAAACACAACCGAGCAAGGTGATCCTATGGGTAATGATGTAACCTCAGACTTGGCGATAAGGAAGGCTTTAACTATAGGATTAAACAGAAAGGCGATAGTTGATGATGTACTTTCAGGCTATGGTGAACCTATTTTTGATATGTTTGCGAAATTCCCTTGGGGTATAGCGGATGAAGTTGCCAATATCAAAGACGGTGATGTGGAAGCGGCTAAGAAAATACTTGATGATGCAGGCTGGGTAGTAGGAGCAGACGGTATTCGTGAAAAAGACGGAGTTAAAGCAAGCTTTGAACTCCTCTACGGTGCAAGTGCCAAGGAAAGACAGGCGGTAGCCTTAGGTGTAGAGCAGCAGGCTAAGGAGCTTGGAATAGAAATCAAACCTACAGGTAAGGATTGGGATGAGATAAAAAAACTTGGAAAATCTCAAGCAATAGTACTTGGCGGCGGACAGTACAACCCTATGGGTATAAAGAAACTTTTTGACGGAGAGACTTATAATCAAAGCGGTTGGAACAATGTAATATGCTATAAGAACGAAAAGACAGATGAATATATTAAAAAAGCAGTAAGTGCAAAGACGGAAGAAGAGGCTATAGGATATTGGAGAGAGGCTCTTTGGGACGGAACTGAGGGTCCAAGCGTACTTGGAGATGCTGTGTACATACCTATATGCTATGCAAAGCATGTGTATATAATAAGAGACGGTATTGATTTGGGCGGTGATATAGTACTTCCTCATGACCATGGTATAGCTATAATGGAAAATATTACAAAATGGGATTATAAGAAATAGTCAGGAGGGTTTTGTGGCGACATTAAAATATACACTTAAGTCGGTAATAAAGGCTTTGTCTTTGATTATTGCTCTGTCTATACTTACATTTACTCTGGCACAGCTTTCCCCCATAGATCCGGTAAGAGCCTATGTGGGAGCTGAGAGTATTGCAAGCCCTGAGCAGATGGAATATATAGCACAAAAGTGGGGTCTTAATGACCCCCCTTTGGAAAGATACGGTAAATGGGCTACTTCCATGCTTAAAGGAGATATGGGAGACTCCATAGTATACTCAAGACCGGTAATAGATGTGATTTCGGAAAATGTGAAGAATTCTTTTTGGTTGATGTTTGTATCGTGGCTTTTTTCGGGTATACTCGGATTTATTCTGGGTATTTTGGCAGCCACATATAGAGACAGTATCTTAGATAAGGCAATCAGAACATTTTGCTATATACTCTCGTCTACGCCGACCTTTTGGATAGGCATACTACTCTTATTAGTATTCAGTGTACAGCTTAAGATATTTCCTATAGGACTTTCGGCTCCGATAGGAAAGGCGGCGGCAAGTGTTACCGTATGGGATAGGATCTACCACCTCATACTTCCCGCACTTACCTTAAGTATTATAGGTATTTCAAGTATAGCCCTGCATACAAGAGAGAAGATGATAGAAGTGTGGAACAGTGAGTATGCTCTTTTTGCAAGAGCCAGAGGCGAGTCTACATTTGCCATAGTAAAAAATCATGGAATAAGAAACATACTCTTACCGGCTGTTACCTTACAGTTTGCTTCAATAAGCGAGCTTTTCGGAGGTTCGGTACTTGCGGAAAATGTATTCTCATACGCAGGGCTTGGAAGTGTTACGGTGGCAGCGGGCACAAAGGGAGACCTGCCGCTTCTGCTCGGAATAACTATGTTTACCGGTGCAATAGTATTTATCGGAAATATGATAGCGAATCTGCTTTATCCGGTTATAGACCCGAGGATAAAGGAGGCACAGCATGAAAAATAAATTTGAGATCAATTTGCGTACAAAAACTATATTTATGTTGGTGTTCTGCACTTTGTTTTTGCTTGCGATAATGATTATAGGAAGTTTTATTAATGAAAGTCATTACGGAAGCAACTTTGCTCAAAAAAACCTTCCGCCGTCCCTTGAGCATATATTCGGAACCGATTGGCTGGGAAGAGATATGTTTTTCAGATCTCTAAAAGGTATGACAACCAGTATATGGATAGGACTTATAGCTTCTTTGGTAAGCTCGGTGCTTGCTGTGGTTTTGGGTACTTTGGCAGCGACCGCCGGTAAAAAGGTCGATTCGGCAATACTTTGGCTTGTGGATCTATTTCAGGGAAAGCCGCATCTTATCTTCCTTATGTTCATATCAATTCTTGTGGGCAAGGGAGTCAAGGGAATACTTATAGGTGTTGCGGTTACTCACTGGACGGGACTTACAAGAATAGTAAGGGCGGAGATACTTGCACTTAAGACCAATCAATATATATTGCAGGCAAGAAAGCTTGGACAGTCACCGCTTACAATAGCTGTAAGACATATACAACCGCATATACTGCCGCAATTTTTTGTAGGCTTGGTGCTTTTATTTCCACATGCCATCTTACATGAGGCATCACTTACCTTCTTGGGTTTCGGTATACCGCTTGAGCAACCGGCTATAGGTGTTATACTTTCGGAGTCTATGAGGTATATTACCTTGGGAATGTGGTGGCTAGCTGTATTCCCCGGTCTGCTTTTACTTTCCGTGGTAATGCTTTTTGACGGTATAGGCGGTAACTTGAAAAAATTAATAGATCCTAAGACAGGACAGGAGTAGAGTATGCTTGAAGTGAAAAATTTAACAATATCTTTTAAAATGTATGATCGCTTGCTTAACCAAATCATAAAAGATACCATACACCACATGAGTATTGAGGTTAAAGCAGGAGAGATACACGCAGTGGTAGGTTCTTCAGGCAGCGGTAAGAGTTTGCTTGCTCATGCGGTTATGGATATACTCCCCGAAAATGCTATAAAGGGAGGAGAGATCTTCTATGAAGGAAAGCTGCTTGACAAGAAACTCATAAAGAAGTTAAGGGGGAAGGAAATAAGTCTTATACCCCAGTCAATAGCCTATCTTGATCCCTTAAGTAAGTTAAGCACACAAATATTCGGTAAAGGTTATGATAAGAAAAAGGCGGAAGAACTGCTTGAAAAATTTAATTTATCTAAAGAAGACAAAGAAAAGTATCCCTTTCAATTATCCGGAGGTATGGCAAGGCGAGCACTTATAATGAGCAGCGTGGTGGATGATGCCAAACTGATAATAGCGGATGAGCCTACTCCGGGACTTAATCCCAAGCTTGCAGCGGAGATACTTAATGTATTTAGAGATTTTGCGGATGAGGGCAAGGGAGTGCTTTTAATTACTCATGATGTGGACTTGGTTTGTGAAGTGGCAGACAGAATATCTATATTTTATGGCGGTACTATTTTGGAAACCTTAAAAGTGGAAGACTTTTTAAAGGGTGATGACAGTATAAAGCACCCATATACAAGGGCTTTGTGGGCAGCACTCCCACAAAATAAATTTGAGGCGATAGATATGAAAAAACTTGCCTTGGAATGTGAAGAGTGCGGTCTGCCTTTGCCGGCATCAAATTAAGGAAGGTGTAGATAAAGATTATGCTTGAAGCTAAAAATATACATTTTTCATATAATAAACAACATAAAATATTGGATAATATAAGCATGAGTTTCGGAATTGATGAGATAGTATCTCTCATAGGTCCTTCCGGCTGCGGAAAGTCCACTTTTTCAAAAATACTGGCAGGTTATATAAAACCTGACTCGGGAGAAGTGCTTTTTAATAACAGTCCGCTGCCAAAAAGCGGATATTGCCCGGTGCAGCTTATATATCAGCACCCTGAAAAGGCGGTTAATCCTAAGTGGCATATGAAACAGATACTCAAAGAAGGCTGGGATATAGATGATGAGACTATAGAGGCTTTGGGAATACAAAAAAGTTGGCTTACACGCTGGCCCTCTGAACTTAGCGGAGGCGAGCTGCAAAGGTTTTGTATAGCAAGAGCCTTAGGTCCCAAGACCAAGTATATCATAGCGGATGAGATGACTACTATGCTTGATGCTATTACTCAAGCTGCAATTTGGGATGTTATTATAAAGCAGTGTAAAAAGAGAAATATAGGATTGCTTGCGGTTACTCATAATCATGCCTTGGCAAAGAGAATTAGTGACAGGATCATTAATTTTGAGGAGCTGGGGTAAAAATTACTTGTACTTTAATTTATCTTAGAGATGTTTTGATTAAAATAAAATTTCCTTGTACTTTAATCTGAGCAAGAGACCTTTCTTAAAGCTTTGACAAATTCACACAGACTGAGGAACTTACTTGTCCGCCTGCTTCGTGGCGGTCTGTGGAATTTGTAACTCGCTTTATCGAAAGGTCTAAACGCTATACAGATTGAAGTACAAGGAAATTTTTGCATTAAACCAAGATGGTAATTATAAGTATAGAAAAGGCAGGGAACAATATTGTAAGTTCACTTTAATAGAAATGAAAAGAGCTGTTATGTTATACTTGAGTGATATTATTGTATATGCAGGTGTTTGTTATGTATAAGATTATGATTATTGAAGATGATTTGACCTTGGCAGGGCTTATAAAGAGTTCCCTTAGCAAGTGGGGTTATGAGGTATTTTGTGTTGAGGATTTTTTTAATGTAATGGATGATTTTACCGCTATAAATCCGCATTTGCTTATGATAGATATAAATTTACCTTATTTTAACGGTTATCATTGGTGCGCTATGATAAGGAAGGTCTCTAAAATACCTATTATATTTATATCATCCGCACTGGAGAGTATGAATATTATTATGGCTATCAATATGGGGGCGGATGATTTTATAAGTAAGCCCTTTGAGCTTGATATACTTGAGAGTAAGGTTTTGGCTCTTTTAAGGCGAAGTTATGATTTTAACTTGGAGAATGAATATTTGGAATGTGACAATGTTATATTAAAGATAGATAACATGAGTGTCTCATACATGGGCAGGGAGATGGAGCTAAGTAAGAATGAGTTTCGTATATTGGAAGTGCTTATGAAAAACAAGCAAAATGTGGTAAGCAGGGAAGAAATTATGAATAAACTTTGGCAGTCAGACCTGTATATAGATGACAATACTTTAACCGTCAATGTTTCAAGGCTTAAGAGCACTTTGGAAAAGCTTGGAAGATCCGATTTTATAAAAACTAAAAGAGGAGTCGGATATTATGTTAAATAAAGATTTTAATATATATAAAAGCTACATATACACAAGAAGAAAGATTTTTATAAGTTATATAGGCACTGTATTTTTTATATGCCTACCCGTATATAGTGCATTTTTAAAACCGGATCCCTTACTATATGGGATCTTTCTTTCATTTGTCTTTATGGTATTTTTTATCGTATATGATTATCTGAAATATAAAAAGGATTGTATGAGACTGCAAAGAGACTGTGCTGTTGATTTGGATAATATATTAAGTCTTGATAATACGGAAGCGGACCCTAAATTATATATTTTTTACATGGCAAATATCATTAAGCATTATGAGGATATTCTTGAAAAGAAAGATAATGATTTTTCAGAAATGCAAAATTTCTATACCGTTTGGACACATCAGATAAAAATGCCCATATCCGTAATTAAACTTTTGGAGGCGGAGCTGCCTAAAAACTTGGGAACACAGGCACAAGAAGAGATTTTTCGTATAGAGGGATATGTTGATTTGTTACTTAATTACATGAGATTAAACTCAAAAAGCAGCGATTATTTATTTAGAGAATACTCTCTTGATATGCTTATAAAGACCTCTATAAGGAAATATTCGCATATATTTATAAAAAAGAAACTTATACTTGACTACGAGGCGCCTGATATAAGTATTGTAAGTGATGAAAAGTGGTTTTGTTTTATGTTCGAGCAACTTTTGTCAAATGCCTTAAAGTATACTAATAAAGGCGGAATCAGCATAGGAATTAAAGATAAGAAAAAAGATGAGAATTTTACCAAAAATGATTTGCATAAGGGAAGATATGCGGTTTTTATTAAAGACAGCGGTATAGGTATAGCAGCCGAGGATCTGCCACGCATACAGGAGTTCGGATACACCGGGGCAAACGGCAGACTGTATAGCAAATCCACAGGTATAGGGCTTGCTTTGTGCAAAAAGATCTCACAGGCTTTATCTATTGAACTTGAGATAAAATCAGAATTAAATAAGGGTACCGTGCTTATGCTGCATATATCGGATAGGCTTGTAAGCTAAACTTACATAATTGTAAGTTTATAAGTTTTATATGTAAGCTAAAGCTATGGAACTAAGAGTCTTCATTTGCTATATTTTTAATAGAAAAACCGATGCAAAAGGAGGCTGTATGGCATTATTAGATATAAAAGGATTAAAAAAGACCTACATAAGTAAATACTCCAAGGAAGAAATACAAGCACTTAAAGATATTAATTTCTCTGTAGATAAGGGAGAGTTTATTGCTATTATGGGAGAGAGCGGAAGCGGAAAAACTACCCTCTTAAACCTGTTAGCCATGTTTGATAAACCTACTAACGGCAATATATTGTTGGAGGGAAGGGATTTTAAGGACATAGGCGAGAACGAAATGACGAAGTTTAGACGAGATAATCTTGGCTATATATTTCAGGAATTCAACCTGCTTGATACCTTTAATATATGCGACAACATACTGCTGCCGCTGGTACTGTCGGGTAAAAGTTTTGAAGAAATGGAAAAATCGCTTAAACCTGTTGTAGAGCAGTTGAAACTTGAACCGCTTTTAAAAAAATATCCCTTTGAACTATCGGGAGGGCAAAAACAAAGAACTGCCATAGCAAGGGCGATTATTACAAAACCGCTTTTAATACTGGCAGATGAGCCTACAGGAGCACTGGACTCAAACTCCTCCGAAGAACTCTTAAACTGCTTTGAGCAAATACATGAAAACGGACAGACAATACTTATGGTTACTCATTCGGCAAAGGCTGCATCGTATGCAAAAAGAGTGCTCTTTATAAAAGACGGTAAAATCTTTCATCAAGTATGGAAAGCTGATAAAAGCAATACTTTAATGTATGATGAGATTCTGAAAACACTCAGTATGCTTACAAGATAGGAGTAACCATGCCAAAAAGTTTATATAGAAAATTATCGATAACTATACTGAAAAATAATAAACAAAGTTACATCCCCTTTGTACTTACCTGCACCGGAATGGTGGCACTGTACTACATAATACTGGCTCTTAAATCAAGCAAAGAGCTTAAAAAATTATCAGGAATGGGCACGCTTAATAATATACTTACCGTAGTGTTATTTGTAGTGGGAATATTTGCGCTTATATTTATTTTTTATACCAACAGTTTTTTAATGAAGAGAAGGAAAAATGAATTTGCACTTTATAATATGCTGGGTACGCAAAAAAAGCATCTGCTTAAAATCCTTGCGTGGGAGAACTTCTACACTGCACTATGCAGTATGACTTTGGGGATTTTTATAGGTACTGTATTTTATAAGATTGCTGAAAGTATATTTTTTAATATTATAGGTGTAAAAATACCTGCTTCATATATGCCTGATTTTGTGGGGATATTTGCTACATTCAGATTGTTTTTAATAATATTTTTAATAGTATATGTAAACAGTGCAATGCAGATACTTTTTGCAAAGCCTATAAACCTGCTTTCATCAATTAAAAGAGGCGAGGCGGTACCTAAGGTAAATTTTATATATTCGGTGCTGGGAATAGCCTCTCTTGCAATTGCCTATTACTTGGCAGCAACTACAAAAATGCCTCTGAAGGCTATGGCAATATTTTTCGTGGCAGCCGTACTTGTAATGATCGGTACTTATATTTGCTTTGTGCAGGTAAGTATTTTACTGCTTAAAATATTGCAAAAGTGCAAGAGCTTTTACTACAAGACTTCACATTTTACAAGTATATCCGGTCTTATATTCAGAATAAGACAAAATGCTGTGGGACTTGCAAATATTTGTATACTTTCAACTGTAGTACTTGTTGTAGTTTCGGCTGCCGTATCATTTTATGCCGGCGGCGAGGAGATTCTTAGGTTCAGATATCCGAGAAATATAGTTATATCTGCTGATAATGACGGTGAAGAACTTAGAAAAGTAATTGATGAGAAGGTGGGAGATTTAAGTTCCGGTATGAATATTACAATTGCAAATGAGTATTCATTTGCATATAATTCAGGCTTTGTAAGTGTCTCTTGTGAAAATAATCTGCTTGAGTTTGATCGGTTTACTACCAACATGACAGGTGAAGCACTGATGGGAAGCGGCGGACAAATCATTATGTTAGCGGTTGATGACATAAAAAAGTATATAGACCTTGCACCGCTTGAACAGGGGCAGATATACCTTTCGGGAGGAGATAAGCTTGAGTGTGATGAATTAAAAATAGGAGATAAGCTTTATAAGCTTAATAGGCTGGAAAATGCAGGTGATATCTTAAAACAGGATCAGATCGTAAAGAATTATTACTTGATTTTCCCTTCAAAAGAAGAAGTAATTGCCGCTTCAAAAGTATTTGACTCAGGTTTTGATACTGTGCAAAGTTATATAAAGGCATTTGATCTCGAATGTTCTTCCAAAGCACAGCTTGATTTTTTTAATAAACTAAAAGAAGAAACAAAATCACAAAAGGCTATATATATAGAAAGTGTGGAAAATGAAAGGTTGAGCTTTAGGCTTGTGTATGGCGGAATGTTCTTTTCGGGTATATTGCTTGGTATTGTATTTATGATTGCGGTAGTCTTGATAATATACTATAAGCAATTAGTTGAAGGCTATGAGGATAAGAAACGCTTTGAGATTATGCAAAAGGTAGGAATGAGTAAAAAAGAAATAAAGCAGTCGATTCGTTCACAAATAATTACGGTATTCTTTTTGCCTCTGATTTTATCAGCCGTACATTTGTGCTTTGCCTTTCCGGTACTGGCTAACCTGCTCAAAGGCTTAAATATGCAAAATACAAGGCTTTTTGCCTCTGTATGTGTAGCGGTATATATGGTATTTTCATTGATATACATATCCGTATATATGCTGACTTCAAAAACTTACTATTCTATAGTAGTGGATAAGAATTGATCCGGCTTTTTGAGAGGGGGATATTTATTGACCATTAGATCAAAAAATGAGAATATTGGATAAAGATAAATCATCATCTGTAAGTATAATAAAAAGGTACTTACCCTGCTTGTTTTGTACATCAAGTAAGGTAAGTACCTTTGTCAGTATAGTATCGCTGATATCCGGTCTTATTACTATCGTGTTAATGGATTGTAACAAATATATAATAAAGAGAATTGAGATTTAGTATACTATTTCTGATATTAATTAAATGTCAATAATACATTGTACCGCTTTCTTAAATAAGCACAGCAAGTAACCCGTTTCTTTTACTGATTGCACATATCAAAAATCCTAATCGTAGCACAAACTATAGCTGTGTTTTTTGATATACACACTCAGAAAATATTCATAGTATTTGATATCTTATTTTGAGAATGCTGTACCAAGTTACACCTGCATCGGACTTCCGTTTTCAAAGATAACAGGTTTTGCCCTTTCATCTGAGGGGTCTACATCATATTTTTTCATAAGGTAATCATTTACCTCTTTCTTATTATTAAATCTTATAACCTGGTAAGGTTCTTGAAAGGAAAGCTTTTCTATAAAGTAAAAGCCCTTATCGGTGTTTAGTAAGACCCCTATATGTCCTATAAAAAGTTTAGGTTCGTCTATATCATCATACATCCATACGCTTACCATGCTTGCCTTATCATTGTCGGCAAATGTTATCTGTCTGTCTTTCAGACTTTTTTCTATGTTGGCAATATGTATGTTCACATCAGGGCTTTTTTCAGTAAGTATACTGGAATAAAATGCCTCAAACTTATTCATACCCTCAGCTGTGCCTACTGCGGAATTGTCCGTATCAAGTGCCTCAAGATCCATAAATAAAAGTTCATCCCTTATTTCAGGACTTGTGTTTATTTTTATAAAGTCTTTATAAAGACTGTAAGATGTTATACGACAATTATAACCGATAAAGTCAGGATATTTTGCAGTCCAGTTTTCAGAAAGGGCATTGACATCATAGACTGAGTTTGCAGGGTCTTTTGCTGTAAAATCACCTAGCAGGTTTTGTCCCTGTGCTATCTCATTAAATTGATTTACATGTTGTAAAAAGTTGTCAATAGAGCCTGACTTTATTCCGGATTGTTTTAGCAAGTTACTTATTTCTTTTTGACTTTCTTCTGAATTTAAGTTGCTGTATTCAATAACATTGTTTGTTTTGGCTTCTTTACTTTCGCTTTTGTTGTTTGCACAAGCTGACAGTACAAAACAGACAAAACCAAGACCTAAAAGTGTAAATATTTTACTCTTCATAATAACTCCTTTAATGATTGAGATAAATTACATTATATTCGTTAATGGAGAAAGTGCAATAAGATTTTTACAAATTCTGAATTTATCGGTGAGTTAGCAACATAAACAATGATCAGAAACACAAACAGTAGTCAGAAACGATTGCACGGCAACAATTAAACAGAAACACTCC
>CAJPUK010000024.1 GCA_905373785.1 uncultured Johnsonella sp.
GACCTGCCTGAACTGTAGCTATAAAGAACAGCAGTAGCCTACTGTCTTAATGATATTTAATTAAAATCAGAAACGCTAGGGTAAAGCTCTATTTTCTTTATCCTACTTTGCTGCCATCTCTTAGTAAGATGGTACTAAGGTTAAATATCAACAGATCGATACAGTAGCGTATAGTATCATTGATAAATAGTTTGTAACAAATATATATATTAAAAAGATTTGACACTTACTCTACTATTGCTAATACTAATTAAATATCAATAATACATTACAGTAGCATACTCAACTTTTGATATTTAAGTACCGACTCTGCAAACTTATAGAATTTTAGTTATTTAGAGGATATCTTAGGGAGCTTTGACAAATGACAAAAAATAACTTAATTACACAAATTCACACCGCTTATATTAAAATGACTAAAACCGAAAAAAAAGTTGCCGACTTTGTTTTATCCAATCCCAAAGAGGCACTTAATATAACTATTACCGAGCTGGCAAAGCTGTGTGAAGTAGGCGAGACCAGTGTATTCAGGTTTTGTAAAACACTTAATCTAAAAGGTTATCAGGATTTTAGACTGTCTTTAGCCTTAAGTACTGCCGATTTGAATATTCTTAATCATAATAATGAGGGCGATACCTCATTTACCAAGGATTCAAAGGCAACCGCTTCAAAGGTTATGGATACCTATATATCTGCCCTGTCAAAGACTTATGAACACCTTAATTACGAAGATATACAGGCTGTTGTCAAGTATATCCTAAGTGCCAAAAGTATAAATCTTTTCGGCTTTGGCGGCTCAGGTACCAGTGCGGCTGAAGCTAAAAATAAGTTTATGAAAATACTTCCTAATATTATATTTACACAAGACTCTCATATGCAGCTTACTCAGGCAGCTTTATTGGGTGCAGAGGATCTTGCGATAATATTTTGCAATTCAGGAATTACCAAAGACTGTATAGAAATAGCTAAGATTTGTCACGCTTCCAAAGTGAAGGTTGTATTCATAACCGGTTTTCCCAAGACTCCGGCTCTTGAGTTCAGCGATGTGCTTTTACAGTGCGGCGCAAGTGAAGGACCTTTGGATGGAGGCTCTATAGCAGCCAAGACTGCGCAACTTTTCCTGGTGGATATCTTATATAGTGAGACTTTCAAAAACTTGGGAAATGTGGCACTTGAGAATAAGAAGAAGACTTCTGAAATAATTACCGAGAAGATGATGTAGTCGCTGCTTGTGTAAGATGGAATATAGCTGTAACTTATACAAGATTTATCAGGGGAGTTGGCAACATAAACAATTATGCTGCCAACTCCCCCACAAACCATTATTTATAAATTATATCCTTCACCACCTCTGAGGCTATAATAAGCCCTGCCGCAGGGGGGACAAAAGCAATAGACGCAGGTATCATTCTTTTTTTACTGCTTAAACTTTTTTCATCAAGCTTTGCTTCATGCCTTAGAGCATTGACTTCCTTAGAATAAACCACTTTTAAGTCCTTTATTCTCCTTGTCTTAAGTTCCTTCCTCATAACCTTAGCCAGCTTGCATACGGAAGTGTCATATATATCAGCAACCTCAAAATCAGCCGGATTTAATTTATTGCCGGCTCCCATACTGCTTATAACAGGAATATTAAGTTCCTTGGCTCTTACTATAATATCTATCTTGGCACTTATAGTATCAACCGCATCAACTATATAATCATAAAGAGTAAAATCAATCTCATCTCTGTTTTCAGGCAAATAAAAACATCTGTGCTCATAAACCTTACACTCAGGATTGATATCCTCTATTCTTTCCCTCATAACCTCAGTCTTAAACCTGCCTACAGTACTGCTCAGTGCAATTAACTGTCTGTTAATATTGCTTATATCAACGGTGTCATTATCAATCAGATCAAGACTGCCGACTCCGCTCCTGCAAAGAGCCTCCGCCGCATAAGTACCTACTCCGCCTATGCCAAAAACCGCTACTCTTGCACTTGCAAGCCTCTCTAATCCATCTTTACCTATAAGTAACTCTGTTCTCGAAAACCTCATAACCTACCAACTATCCTAATCTTTAACCATTAAAAAAAGCCAACCTGCCAAAAGTACACAGATCGGCAACATAAATCCTACTTACATAAAACATTAAACATGCTACACTTTGCCCACTCCAAAACTCCGACCGGGTATAAATTCTTCTCTACACCCTCTTTCTTTAAGTTGGTTTATTGTATCAATAATTACATAAATATGCAGTTTTTAAGTAAGTACACAACAGGATACAATCAAACTATCTTGCTAAGGACAATCTGAGACCGCCGGTACTTGCTTTACCAAGCCCCAAGGCGAAGGGAAAGCTTAATACTGCTGCGAGTCGATATTAGCGAAAGCGTGTACGAGCAAGATAGTTTTTAATTGTGCCTGTTGTGGGACTGTATATAAACCTTATACATAGGTTAATTATATTTATACAATATACCGACTTTTACTCTCCCAGTCCCGACTCTATAGCCGCAACTATCTCAGCCAAAGCCTTCTCCTCATCATCACCGGTACAAACAATTGTAACTGTATCACCCGTCTTAATACCTGCACCCATAACATTAAGAACACTCTTAGCTACAACTTTCTTATCCCCCGCTTCAATGATTATATCACTGTTGAACTTCATAGCAAGCTGTGATAAAACTCCTGCCGGTCTTAAATGTAATCCTGACGGGTTACTGATTGTTACTGTTTTACTGGTCATACGAACCTCCCTAAAAATTATATATTACTTGAGTTTCTGCATTTTCTCCATAATAAATGGTAAACTGTATCCTCTAAGTTTATACTTCCTGCTGTAACATTTGTTACATGATAATTATATTACACAAATTTATACTTACTGCTGTAATATTTGTTACTTGATAATTATATTGCTCAAATTTATACTTACTGCTGTAATATTTATCAATAAGCAAAGTACATATAAAACTGAATCTCAGCTGTTTCTTGTGCCGACTTCCGGGCAAAAGTCTAATTAGCTCAGTTCTTTTCAAAAATGCACCCGGGCTAAAATATGAAAAAAATGCAGAAGCTCAAGTATTTTTATACTCTACTTCTTCTCGAATATGAGCAACCGCAATAATCCTGTCTGTATAAATTATGCTCATTTGATAATTCAACAGACCTTTTATAACCGTTTTTCTTTTTAAAATCCGAGGGCAGATACTCTACCCCAACTATTTTCCCCACCTTCTCTCCTATCTCACAAAGCACCTGTGAGCTTTTCATGGGGCTTATTGAAAGAGTGGTTGCAAAATAATCAAAACCTCTTTCCTTGGCTTCCTGTGCCGACTTAAGCAGTCTCATTTCATAACAGCTAAGACATCTTTTGCCGCCCTCCGGCTCAAGCTCCATACCCTTGGAAAGTTTATGGAAGTTCTCAGGGTCATACTCACCCTCCAGGAATGAAACCTTCCTTACAAAATCCATCTCGGATATAAGTCTTTTTTCTTCTTCAACCCTTGTAAGATACTCATTTTTATTATCTATATTAGGGTTATAAAAATAAATTGTTATATCAAAGTACCTGTTGAGGTACTCCATGCAGTAAGAAGAGCATGGAGCACAACAGGCGTGTAATAAAAGTTTTGGAAATATACCCTTTTTAGAATTATCGGATATAATAGTTTCCAACTCTTTTTGTAAATTTCTTTTATTCATAATCGTTTATAAAAAATCCCTTATTCTCTTAGAACGGACAGGGTTTCTAAGCTTTCTAAGTGCCTTAGCTTCTATTTGCCTTATTCTTTCTCTGGTTACCTTGAACTCTTTTCCTACCTCTTCCAAGGTTCTGGGATGTCCGTCCTCAAGTCCGAATCTCAGCAAAATAACCTGTCTTTCTCTTTCTTTAAGCTCGGATAAAAGTGTGTCTATGTGTTCTCTTAACATCACCGACTCTACATTGCCCTCCGGACTTACTACATTGGCATCTGCCACAAAATCCCCAAGATTGGAGTCGTCTTCCTCTCCTATAGGAGTTTCCAAAGATGCCGGTTCTCTGGCTATTTGCATTATCTCCATCACCTTTTCTTCCGTCATCTCCAAGGCTTCGGCAAGCTCCGCTACACTTGGCTCGTAGCCCAACTGTAATGTAAGCTTTCTTTGCATCTTGCTCATCTTGTTGATAGTCTCAACCATATGCACAGGAACTCTTATTGTCCTTGCCTGGTCGGCAAGAGCCCTTGTAACCGACTGTCTTATCCACCAGGTAGCATAAGTACTTAGCTTAAATCCCTTGGTATAGTCAAACTTTTCTACACCCTTTATAAGCCCAAGATTACCCTCCTGCACCAAATCAAGGAAGCTCATACCCCTTCCCGTATACCTTTTTGCTATACTTACCACAAGTCTTAAGTTAGCCTCTATAAGCTTTTGCTTGGCATACTCATCACCGTCCTGCTTTCTCTTTGCAAGTTCAAGTTCTTCCTCACCTGAAAGCAGTGCAACCGTACCTATTTCCTTTAAGTACATACGCACAGGATCTTCAGTACCTACGCCTTCAAGTATGTCTATAGCACTTAAGTCTATATCCTCGTCTTCCAACTCTTTTTCAAAGTCTTCAACATCATCATCTATGGAAAGTAAGTCATCATCTATACTTATATCTACATCTACCGGTATATCTTCAGGCATATTTTCCACTATCTCTATACCCTTGGTCTCAAGATATGATATGATCTGCTCTATAGCTTCCGGACTTAATTCCTGTTCCTTAAAGTAATCATTGATCTCGTCATAATCTATCTTGGAACCTTTGGATGAAGCTACTTCTACAAGTGTTTCAAGCCCTGACAAAAAAGCCTGCTCACTATTTTTTTGTTCACCGGCATCAGTTTCGCTGATTTTATTTGTTAAATCCTTGTTTGCCACTAAGCATACACCTCCTTAAATACGGTTAGCATTTAATTATATAATGATTTTACTACTTTTTCAAGTAGCCTTTCCTACAATCGTATACTTATTTCTCCTGAGGATATACTGTATTCGCCCTCTTTATCGGAAACCACTAAGAACCCCTTTTCATCAATACCCTTTGACAAAACTTCTTTTACAGAATCTTTACCGAGAATATTTATGTATTTGTCTTTATGTATGAGTCTTAATTCGTACTCATCTTTTATAAAAGCAAGACTTCTTTTTTCCAAGAACAACTCATAATATTCAAAAAAAGTTTTTATAATCTCTTTTATCAAATACTTTCGTATGCATACTTTTTTTGTATGCATATATATAGACGTTGCCACAGTTTCAAGTTCTTTAGGAAAATTCTCTGCATTTGCATTAATACCTATACCGCATACAAGGTAACTTAAACCCTCCATATCTACACTCATTTCAGTAAGTATACCGCATAATTTTCTGCCGTCCAGGATTATATCATTGGGCCACTTTATATGTACTTGTAATTTTTCAGTGTTTTCTATAGCCTTTGCCACCGAAAGAGCCGCAATTATAGTAATCATTGAAGCAAGTTCAGGACTTAGCTTAGGTCTTAACAAAAGGCTCATCCATATACCCACGCCTTTATCGGAAACCCAGTTTCTTCCCCGTCTTCCTCTTCCCTTGGTCTGCAAATCAGCTATGTACAAACTGTTTTTTTGCTCACCTTCTTCCGCACTGTACTTTGCCCAAAGATTGGTAGAGTCTACCTCTTCTTTATAACAGCAATTTATATTATAGCCGCCTAAAAGTTCTCTTAATTCCACCTCATTCAGTACATCACTGGATTGTATCAAGCTGTAACCTCTGTTATTGACGGAATGTATAAGGTAGCCTTGCTTTTTTAAAGCCGCAACCGCCTTCCATACGGAAGTTCTTGACACTCCAAGTGCCTTGCTGATAAGCTCTCCCGACACAAAGCCCTCTTTATTACTTATTAATATTTTTAATATTTCATCTTTTAACATACTGTACCTACATACTGACTAAACTTATCAAAGCAAAAAGTACAAAAAATGCAGCTATTGAAACATAGAAACATATTGCCGCCCTCATATATTTATACTCCACTATTCCTTTATATACCTTAATGATTTGCACAGTACAAATCATAGAAGTACAGATAAAAATAATCGGGAAAAACATTATATTGGACTCCGCATCCAAATATACCAATATGGCAAGTAATATTATCAAAAAAGCTAAAATAAAATGTATCGTATCTAAAATCAAAGAAATAAAGTTATTATTTTTGTCTACCACCAAAACCTCCCAAGCCCCTTTGTCTGGCAGCCTCATACAAAAGTATGGCTGCTGCCACGGATACATTTAAGGACTCCGTCTGTCCCTGCATAGGTATATGCAAAGAATCGTCCGCCAAGCTGCACAGATCCTCAGATACTCCCCCCGACTCATTGCCCATAATAAAAGCATGATTCAAGGTATAATCAAAACTGTCATATGAGCTGCTGTTTTCCAAGGTACTGGCATAAACTTTAATATTACGCTCCTTAAGCTCTTTAACAAGAGCTTTTAAGTCACCGGCACATATAAAAGGGAGTCTGAATATTGAGCCCATAGTGGATCGAACCACCTTGGGATTGTAAATATCTACCGTATCCTCACTCATTATAAGCCCGGAGAGTCCGGCAGCCTCTCCTACCCTCAGCATAGTGCCGAGGTTTCCGGGGTCTTGTATATTTTCCAATATAAGAAGGCTTTTTTTATTTTTCCCCAGCATATCTTCAAGCGAATAAGAAAGACATCTTACCAGGGCAAGTATTCCCTGCGGTGTCTTGGTATCGCTTATGCTCTCAAAATTCCGGTCACTTATGACCTCATAACTTCCAAGCTCTGTTTTTCCCCTCTCTGCCAAAGTCTCTTCAAAGCTTTTTGATATATAGGTTTTTACAAGCAAGTCCTTGGGTATCTCCCTATACATTTTTATGCCCTCTACTATGAAAATACCCTCTTCCTTCCTATACGAGGCTTTCTTTTTCAAGTTGTTGATGTGTCTTAGTTCTTTGGCAGACAAATTTATCATAAGTTTTCACCTATTTGCTCAAGCTCCTTCATCCACAGCTTAGCACTTATATCCGAAGGCATGGCAAGATCTGCTCTGCCTGACAGGCTAAGTACTGTTGCTTTGGGAGAGTCCGGCATACAGGAACGCTTGAATTGCTGTGAGAAAAATCTCTTATAAAAAGTATAGAGCCACTTATATATTTCCGGTCTTGTAAATTCATTCACAAAGGCTCTGCAAGCCATTCTGTATATTTTCGAAGCTGTAAATCCGTATATCAGGCTGTAGTATATAAAGAAATCATGCAATTCATAAGGTCCCACTATATCCTCAGTCTTATGCCCCTGCTTGCTGCCGTCTGAGGGAAGCAGTTCAGGGCTTACAGGAGTATCAACCACATCTTTAAGTATGTGCTTTAATTCATTATTTTCAGAACCTTTAGCAAGTGCATTGAGCATCCTTCTCATAACAGTCTTGGGAACTGAGGCATTGACCGAATACATGGACATATGATCTCCGTTGTACGTAGCCCAGCCAAGTGCAAGCTCCGACAAATCTCCCGTTCCTACCACAAGTGCCGCCCTCATGTTGGCTATATCCATAAGTATCTGGGTTCTTTCTCTCGCCTGTGCATTCTCATAGGTTACATCATGCATGCTCATATCCTGACCTATATCATTAAAATGCTGCCTTACCGCTGCGGAAATATTGATTTCTTCTAAACTCACCCCTAAAACTTTTGCCAATTTGCAGGCATTATGATAGGTTCTTCCTGTAGTTCCGAAGCCCGGCATGGTTATAGTATAAATATTATTCTTGTTAAGCTTCATAAGCTCAAAAGTCTTTACCGCTACAAGCAGGGCAAGGGTGGAGTCCAAACCTCCCGATAAACCTATAAGTACAGCCTTAAGACCGGTATGCTCCATTCTCTTTTTAAGTCCCAGTGCCTGTATAAGTAAAAGCTCTTCATACTCTTCTATACTTTCACTTCTTATCCAGGGGAACTTTTCTATATACCTGTTTAACTCAAGCTCCGTACACTCAAGTTCAAAGTCCACTACTTTGTAATTATCTTCCCTTAACTTATAAGTATTTAACTTCCTTCTTACCGCACTTATAAGCTCAAGATCAACATCCGTACATACAACTTCCGTTTCAGGATCACAGGAATCTTCAAGTACAGTTTGATCCTCAACTATCAATTTAGCGGACGAGTACACTACATCCTGTGTAGACTCCCCTGCCCCGGCACTTGCAGATATGTATACCGTATGCAATCTTGTTGCAAGCGCCTTTATATATTCCTTTCTTTTCCTACCCTCTCCTGCCAGTCTTTCCAAGGCTGTGGGATTTACTATTATGCCGGCACCGTTAAGCATATGTTTCATTGACGGTGTGATAGGGGCAAAGGCATCATCTCCTATTTCCACAGCCACTGACAGGTTCTCCATGCTTTTACAATTATATATAATATCTGTACCGAAAGGCACCCTAACTTCGTTAAAATCTACTTCCAACACATTTTCAAAAGCCTCTTGGAAGTATCTTTGATTCGAATGATTGGAATAACAGGGCAAATGCTTCTTTGGCGTAAGACCTAAAAGACTTCCTCTATGTATGACAGCCACACAGTTATAGAGCTTAGACTTATACTCCCATGGAAGTCCTATAAATATAAGCATATCCAAAGACTTAGTCTCTTCCAGTATGTGTATTAATTCCTCTTTGGCATTTTGAATCAATGTTTTTTGTAAAAATATATCTCCACAGCTTACTCCGGTAAGACATAGCTCAGGAAATACCAAAAGTTTAACTCCAAGTTTTGAAGCATTATCTATCTGCTTTAATATCTCTTCTCTGTTATATACAGTATCGGCGACCTTAAGCCTCGGACTTACGGCGGCAACTCTAAGAAAAGAATCTCTCATATTACATTCCTTTCTAAGGCTTTTTAAACACTTATAAAGCCTTAGCCTTAATTTAAAATTTATATAGTTATTACAGCGGATACCTCATAGTTTTTCGGCTGTCCCAAATCTTCACTGTTGTTTTCAGGATACATTTGCCACATCGGGGCTTTCGGCATATAGTCGGCAAGTACCGCATAGAAGTTATACATACTTGCACCCAGTCCTAATTTCTCATCTTCTTTTGAAGTATTTTCCTCCTTGGTGGTAAGTATATAAATTTTACTGCCGTCATATATATATCTGTAAGGCTGACGATTAAGGAAACTCGGTGCAAGGCTTGCCGCATAAAATGCCTCATCCATCATAGGATCTTGCATTGTATCATCCCATTCCATTTCGACACCCCACTTGGAATTATACACAAGCTCCTCCTGTGCTATCTTAGGCGCTATATGTCCTTCTCTTTTTCTCATAGTTACATTAGAAGGGCTTTGTATATCAAGTCTTACCAGGTCTTTTTCTTTTTTGCCGTAGCCGCAGGCTATTATTGCGGCAACTTCCCCTTGGTCTCTTATATCCAATGACAGCTTTGCCTCATCACTGTCGGTAACTGTGATAAAGCAGGTATTAAGATCAAGCTCCTCCGCCTTAAGTATTAAAGCCTCAGCTACGAATCCTGCATTCTCCAGATAGTGAGGTTTTTTCTCGGATAACAATACAAAATATACCGGTGCATTAAATACATTACCGCTATATCCTACAACTTTGTCAAGTTTTTTATCCGCACCGTCAGTCATGCTTAAAAGCTTAAGCCCTATATCATCAACAAGTCTTTCGGAATCAGCAAAAGAATCCTCAAGCTCCTTAAGTACCGCATCAGGCAACTTCTTTTTTTCATAATCTCTTATAGACTGCCTTTTTTCAATTTTCTCAATATTCTTCATATTAATCTTCCCCTTACTTTCAGGCTATAAAAGCCTTTTTATATTTTGAGCTTAATGTTTTACTTGCAATCTTAATTTTAGGCATTTTTACAGACACAGCTTTAGATGAGTTTTTTAAGTTGTGTAATACGGATAGGAATAACGCCTGAAAATAAAGAAGTGCCACACATTTATGCCCTATATTTTAGCATAATTTCGGATTTAATTCTATATATAGTATAAATTTATATAAAGCATTTGACAAAACAAGCTTTATATGCTAATATTTCATGGTCAAAAGCTGCTGTGGCACAGTCGGTAGCGCATCTCATTGGTAGTGAGAAGGTCACGGGTTCGATTCCCGTCAGTAGCTTAAAAAAGGGGCTGTCATTTCCCGACAGCCCCTTTTCAGTTCTTCCTATTTTGCGTTATTTATCTCATCCACAATAAACTTTATATTATCCGGGAAGTTATCCCTCCTAAAGTAAAAACCTCCTCTATCTCCAAAAGCACTATCAATATCTCCTTTTAAGAATATATAAACACTTATGTTATTCTCCTGATCAATAATGTCATCTTTATAAGGAGTGCTGCATAGAATAAGTTTATCTAATACCTTCTCAATATCCTCCTTATCCTTATAAGCTACTTGCTTATTTTCATAAGTATAGTTTTCTACACCACCAAGATTTTCTACCGCTTTCGGTATACCGTAGTTGACCTCTACCCTGTCAACTTCTTCTGCCGGCAGTTTTTCCAAAACATCGGCACCAAGCTTTTTCAGTAAGCTTATCGTTTCATTAAACTCAGGATATATCGGATAATATCCCACGGTATCCATAGCCTGTACGTAGGCGGTGTCGGTATTGTCGGCAGCCAGGTCAACACTGTATTCTCTGCTGACTGAACCTAAGTCTATATCAAGAGCTTCCTGCATATAGGCATCATTAAACCTTATTGAAGCAAAGGCATAACTTTTTACTCTGTCCTCAAGCTTAAGATTCATAAGTTCTTTTTTATAGGTATCTATAAATTGTGCTTTCACAGTCTCATCATCAAACACTATATGCTTATCATCAAAGGCTATACCGTTATAATCCACACTGACTATGTTCTTACTGTCTTCAGACAGTATAGGATACATTGCCTTCTTAAAGCTTTCTTTATTATATATTGCCGCAAGCTGTGCGGCTATGCTGTTATAATTTATAAAATACACTCTTTGTATACTGCGACCTGACTTCAGTTTATATGATATAAGCACCCTCTCGCTGATTTCATAGCTACTATCATAAGACTCATATTCTTGCCTTCCTCCGGATATACATATTCTTGCAAGCTCTATTACCGCCTCCTTATCTTCTATATTCATCTTTTTAAATAAGTCGGCTTCAATCTTATCATCACTGACATAGTCAACATCTGCAACATCATCATAATCTCCGTTTCTAAAAATCTTCATCTTATAATAATATTGATTATAATTGGCTTCAAGCAAGTTTGATACTACAGCTGCACTTTGTATATCATTAATATTGGGTACATATCTGTCATAGCCGAATATATCCCACTCAAAGATTGCAACCAGCAGGAGCGATATAGCCACACAAAGTCCCATTTCAATCTTTTTTGCAAATATCTTCTTAAAGTCCTGATTGTAAATGATTTCCATTGTGCTGTGGGTTATAACTACACCTACCACTGCTCCGAATATACCCCAATAAGTACTTGCATCCATCATCTCATAGACCATTATATACATAAACATACCTATAAATATTACAGTCATAAATTTTACAGGCAGTTTTATTATATTAAAAGCTATGCTCTTTCCTGCACTTTCCGATGCTCTTTTCTTATACAGAAAAAGATTAAGTACCGACAGCAGCACACTTACTGTTAGTGCAATAAGCACCCTCGGCATTATGCCGAGTTTATCTGCATTAAATATGATAAAAAGGCTTGACATATTAGGTAAAAGTTTATTTACTACAAAACCGGAACTATAGTAGGTATAAAAAAATGTACCCTGATACCACTTTATCATCATTGCAAGAAAAGGAAAATAAAAGTAAAAGAATCCGCTGGCAAGTGCTCCTATAAGCATATTTCCGGTTAGCATTACGGCAAGTACCGCCACAAAATAATTGAGTACAAACAACAAACTCCATTCTATAATTGACTTAAAAACTTCCAAAGCAAGTCCGGCATCGGAGACATTGGCACTAATCATCAACAGTGAAATCAGCACACAAACAATATACGGAACCAGCACTATAAGTATACTGTTTATTGTTTTTATTAAAAATAAAGTTTCTCTTTTTACCGGCAGGCTGTGGTACAGATCCGCCTTCTTTTTAGAATACAGGTATGCAAAACCTGAAAATGCCACAAGTAATGATAATACTACAAATATAAATGCAAGAATAGTATTATCAATATTTATAAAACCTTTGAAAGTATCTATAATGTCATTTCTGTATACCTCAGAACCGCTTTGCAGCATTTCTTCCGTTTGACGCAAATAAAAGCTGATTATCATAGCCGTAACCACAATAAGTGAAAAGAAAAAGCTAAGACAGCTGATTACAAAAGTCCAAAGTCTTATTTTGAAATCTTCTTTTAACAGTTTAAAAAATAAGTTTTTTGATGTCATAACCGCAAACCTCCGTTTCACTTATAAATATTTCTTCCAAACTAAGTCCGAGCATTTCATAAAATACAGGATTAAAACCTTCTATTTTCCCTCTTACTTCCTCTTCATCTCCCTTGATGGTAAGAGTATATACACGTCCGTTATTTTTAACCTGCATAACATCAAGTGAACTTAACCTGTCTATGGTAAAGTCAGGAGCAAATACACATTGAACCTTGTGTATATTAAGCTTCATATCCGCCACATCCTTGGATAAAAGTATTCCTCCTTTATGAAGTATACCTACATGATCGCATATATCCTCAAGTTCTCTTAAGTTGTGAGAAGCTATTATCGGAGTAAGCCCTCTGTCTTCCATTTCTTTTGCAAAAAGGCTTTTTACCACCTGCCTCATCACCGGATCAAGCCCGTCAAAGGTCTCATCACAAAGCAGGTATTTGGTACCGGCTGATACTCCAAGGGCAACACAAAGCTGCTTTTTCATACCCTTTGAAAAGGTATTCACCTTTCGGTTAAGGTCAAGATCCAGTGCTTTTAAAAGCTTTTCGCATTTCTTTGTGTCAAAGTCTTTATAGATAGCCGAATAGAATTTAATAAGCTCCTTGCCCGTTGTATTGGCAAAAAAGTATTGATCATCTGAAATATAAAAAAGCTTTTCTTTGCTTTTTATATTCTCAAATACAGTCTCACCGTCAATCGATATAGTACCGCTTTCCGGTTTTAATATGCCTGCAAGTATCTTTAGAAAAGTACTTTTTCCGGCTCCGTTAGTACCTATAAGACCAAACACACTGCTTTCTTTGATACCGGCATTAATATTGTCAAGTGCCTTGATATTCTCAAAACTTTTACTTAAATTTACAGCCTCTATCATACCCTGCTCTCCTTTCCCGAATACAACTCATTAACCTTTGCACAAAACTCGTCTTTGCTTATAAAAGCCTTTGCTCTGCTTATAAGTTCTCCCAGCTCCTTATATATCATATTTTTTTTATTACTCTTTATCACATCGATATCCGATACAAAACTTCCGACTCCCTTTACACTGTATACATATCCCTGACGCTCAAGCTCCAGATATGCTTTTTGTATGGTATTGGGGTTAATGGATAAGTCCACAGCCAAACTTCTTACCGAGGGAAGTTTTTCTCCGGGCTGCAGCACTCCTATAAGCATCAAATTAGACAAGCGGTCAACGACCTGCTCATAAATTGCTCTCTTATCCCTGCTGTCAATTACAATCATAGCTTACTCCTTTCTAAGTGTACTATGTATCTTAATACAGTTAATATATCAGTATTCATGATTTATGTCAACAAAAAAAGACTGCAAAAGTCTTACAGTCTTTTTAATAATGTTACAGTTCCGGTAGCCTAGATATATATGTATAATATACCAAATGAAAGCTTGCTTTCAGGTACATATTACACATATATATCCAACAGGCTACTCTTCATCTAATTTATAAATAAGATTAAACATTTTTAGGTTGTTTTGATGAAGATGAATGAGCTACCTGAACTGTAACTTAATAATAATTTGTTTCTATATCTCAGGCATAAATATTATATTTAACCTACCTGTTTTTTCATTCTCTATTATTGTGGTATCTATATCAAAAAGAGCCTTTATATTCTCCCTTGTCAACATTTCTTTGGGAGTTCCGATATCAAATACTTCTTTTTTCTTCATCAAAATAAGCCGGTCACAATATGTTGCGGCAATATTCAGATCATGCACACAGCAAAGCAATGTAAGATTTTGCCTTTTCAATATATTCATAATCTGATACTGATAACCTATATCCAAATGATTTGTAGGCTCGTCCAAAAGTATTAAAGGAGTTTTTTGACTCAAGGCTCTGGCAAGTAGGGTTCTTTGCTTTTCACCTCCGGATAATGAGAGGAAATGTCTGTTCTCATATCCTTCAAGCCCTACCTCCTTTATGTACTCTTTCACAACTTTCCTATCCTCATCGCTGCTTCCCGAGAAAAGCTTTTGATGAGCGAATCTGCCAAGCATTACCATATCATATACCGTCATATCAAAATCAACGATATTTTCCTGTTGCATTACAGACATCTTTTTTGCGGTTTTTTTATTTGAAAGCTTTGCCAGATCTTCTCCGTCTATAAATGCAGCACCGCTGTCAGGAGTAAATACCTTGTAGATATTTTTTAGAAGTGTAGACTTTCCGCAACCGTTCGGTCCTACGATACCTACAAACTCTCTCTCTTTTACACTTATGTCTATACCATCTATTATAAGCTTCCCATCTATGGAATAAGTGATTTTTTTTGTTTCTAACTTCATTAGCCTCTTCCTCCACTATGAGCTTTTTTAATCAAATACAAGAAGAAAGGTGCTCCGAAGAAGGCTGAAACCACACCTATAGGCAATTCTTCGGGTGAAATGATGACTCTTGATATAGCATCCGCCAGCACAAGGAAGGTTCCTCCTACCAGCGTTGCAGCAGGTATAAGCCTTGTATGCTTGCTTCCTACCACCGACCTTGTAATATGCGGAATGGTAAGACCGACAAAGCCTATTACACCGCTTATAGATACAATAACACCTGTAAGAAGTGTTGCTACCAATATCATTATCATCTTTAACTTAGCTGTATTAACTCCCAGTGTAAGTGCCACATCGTCACCCAAAAGCATCGCATCAAGCATTTTTCTTATAGAATATATCACTATAAAACAAAGTACAAAGGTAATGCTTACATACAGAAGTCTTTCCCAAGTGGAGCCGCTTAGTGAACCCATCATCCAGTACTGTGCGGTTTTTACCTTATCGGATCCTGTCCTTTGTATGTATATCATCAGGTTTGTTGCAGCTCCGAAAAGTGCTGCTACCGCTATTCCGGCAAGTATAAGCTGAGTTGAAGTTATCTTGTTTCTGATTTTTGCTATTTGAAGTGCCAGAATTATAGAAACTATCGCTCCTACAAAGGCTCCGAGCATTGTCATATACTGACCGTAAAAATATAGTGATCCGTACATTATCATAAATACCGCACCTGCGGAAGCGCCGTGTGAAATACCAAGTACATAGGGATCTGCAAGTGTATTCTTGGTAAGTGCCTGCATTATGATTCCGCAAAGTGTCAGTCCGGCTCCGACAAAAAATGCTATAAAGACCCTCGGAAAACGAATATCCCAAACAATGGACTCAATACTCTTATCCCATGTGACTTGCGCTACTGTCTTACCGCTGAATTTATTAGTCAAAAATCCGACAATGTCTTTTAATTCAATTCTCACACTTCCCAAAACAATAGACATTACTATGGATATACAAAGTATTACCAACATCAGAACAATAAATCCAGAATATTTGCTTCTTGATTCAAGCGGCAGAAAATGTTTTTTAATCTTTGACATATCGACTCCTAAAATAAAACTGCCACAATTTGTGACAGTTTTATATGTTTATAATTTATTTGAACTTCTCAGGATAGAACTCCTTAGCCATAAGCTTTACTGCATTTGCAGAACCGGCAGAGCCTTGCATATCTGAGCAACAAGCACTGTAGATTTTTCCTTCTTTGACAGCACGAAGATTTTTTGTAAACTCATTTGTTTCCAAAAATGCCTTCTTTGCCTCAGTATCATTGTTATAATCCAATATAAGTATTACATCCGGATCTCTTGCAACTACCTCTTCCCATGAAGGAGTAGCCCAGCCCTTGTCTATATCGTTAAATATTGAGAGTCCGCCGGCAAGCTTTATCATATCTCCCGGTATACCCTGACAGGCTGTAAAAGGTGCATCCTCACCTGAGTCATATACGAATACTGAAACCGGATTATTGTAAACATCATCTCCCAAAGTAGTTTTTACTTCTTCTATGGTATCCTTCATTGTCTATACTTTTTGCTCTGCCACATCGGTCACACCGAAGATATGTCCCAGAGTATCATAATCCTTATATACATCCTCCATTGTTGCCTTATCTGAACATGAATAAGGGAAATACGGAATAATATTGTTCTTCAAGCACCAATCTACAGAGAAATTGTCATCTGAGAAAAGTGAATCCCATCCCATCATAAAGTCTGTATTTAAGCTTAAAATCTGCTCCTTTGATGCCTTACTTAAGTTTTGCCCGTCAGGAAGGATCTTATTGAGTTTCTCTCTTGCCGGAAAATCATTTACAGTATCGAGACAAGCTCCTCTTGTGTATCCTGCTATATTGTCTTCAAGTCCGAGATCTAAGAAGTAATCAACCATCTGATCACCGTCAGCTACTACTCTCTTAGGTGCGGAAGTGAATGTCTCTTCCATGTTTTGACCTGCACCGGATCTTTCAAGGTTTAATGTAATGGTATATGGCTCATACTCTTTTTGGGCAGAATCATTGTCAACCTTTTGCACATCCTTGTTGACAGTGTATTGATCACCCTTAGATCCTACTAACCTCTTTTGGTTACTGCACGCTGATAAAGCAAGAGCTGATATACATAACCCGGTTAAAATCGTTAATTTTTTCATTTATCCCCCTTAGATAATTAATTAAATATGTTATATGTGAATACTAAGTTTCATACCAGTCACACATTCTATCATCCAAAACGGATAAATTCAATATATAGTATTAAACTTTATGCAATATGCTTATCTCTACGTTAGGTATTACTTACCGCTTTGTTTATCTTACACTGTTTTATACCGGTTTGTTTTTACTAAACCTAATTTATTTAGAAAGCTCTACAGCTAATCGTGTATTGTTTAACAATTGTATTCATTAAACCCCACTGTATTTCTACAAAAACTCTATATTTAGCATAACTTTAATTTAATAAGCCCTCTTCCCTACTACAGCACCATAATCTTAGTAGTAGCCTTTTTAGCCAGCACTACCTCTTCTTCATCACACCAAACAGTCATAGAGCCGTCATATTCATCAATACCCAGTACCATGATCTTTTTATCAATACCTATATGTCTCTTTTCCAAATATTCAAGCAATTCCTTATCATCCGCAACCCTATGAACACTGGTCTCATCTCCGGGCTTCAAATCGGATAACAGCCTTAACTTGTCTTTATGTTTATGATTTTCAAATATTTCACTGCCATGCGGGCAATGCTCGGGATGATTTAACAACTCATTGAGCCTGTCCTTAAGCCTGTCCGAGGTGGCATGTTCCAAGGCATCCGCTTCCTCATGCACCTCATACCATGAATAATTAAGATACCTAACCAAAAATATCTCCCAAAGTCTGTGTTTTGTAAGTATCTCCTTGACCTCGACCATTCCCTGCTCGGTCAGATAGATCTCCTTCTTATCAAGGTAGACATCCCCTGCTTCAACCAGCCTTCTTATCATTTCGGTAACAGAAGAAGGGCTTACTTCCAAAAGATCTGTAATTCTTTTGTTGCTTGCACTGCCCTCTTTTTCCATGCAGCTGTATATAGCCTTTAAATAATCCGCCCTGCTTGTATCAATTTTTATCATATAAAAAACTCCATCTACAATCCGTAAGTGCGTTTGATCTGTGCCTGAAGCTCCATTCCCTTATCAGTTAAAACATATATACCCTTTTTCTTATCTTCATACACATAACCGGCACTTATAAGCCTGCTTATATAATTTTTCAACATCAAACCGTTCCATGCAAGATGGTACTTCATACTTGCCATTCCGTTTTCAGAAAACATACTGCTGTCAAGTGTGTGATTAGCCATATGAAGTATAAGCATTTCTTTTTTGAATTTAACCTTTTTTCTATGCCTGTCCATAAACCTTGTTATAAAACCGTCTTTATAAAATAAAAATGTCAGCATAAAGGTAATTCCTGAAATCCCGGCACACATACCTGATATGGATACATTGTAACGTATAGCTGTAAAATACGCTATCATGCTGTTAATTATAGCATAAAGTATGGCTACAAGTATGGTCATTTTTATTTTCTTTGTTATAAGATAGTCAGAAGCCGCAGGACAGATAAAAAATGAAATCGAAAGAATAGCACCTACCGTAGTAAATGATGCTACCGCAGTCATTGATATCATAGTCATAAGACTGTAATACAGCAGCCCCATTGATATGCCTACCGTATTGGCATAGGTCGGATCAAAGGTGGATATACTTAAGGTTCTGAAATTAATTGCCACATAGATAATATTTACAACTACCATTACACTCATAACTACCAAGGACTTAGGCAGTGTCATACCGAATAAACTTATGGTATCAAAGGGCGCAAGTGTAAGCTCTCCGGTAAGTACCATATCCGTATCCAAATGCACATTCTTTGCATACTTACTTATAAGTATAACTGCCAAAGAAAAGAACAGGGGAAATACTATTCCTACAGCGGCATCATTGCTTATTTTTCTTGATTTTGACAAAGCCTCTATGCAAATGCAGCTAAGTACTCCGGACAGACCTGCCGCTATTATTAAATATATACTTGACAGATCTCTGACCACAAAAAATGCCAAAACTATTCCAAGAAGTACCGAATGTGAGATGGCATCACTTAGCATGGCAAGGTTTCTAAGTACCAAAAATACTCCAAGTATGGAGCAGGCTATGGAAGTTACGATAAGTATGTATAGAATTTGTATCATAAGCCTATCTCCTTTTCTTAAAATAAGTACTTATAAGCCCTTTAGGTGATAAAAGCACCGAAAGAACCGCTATTACAGACATTACCAAAACTATACTCGGACCCGTTGAAAAGCCCTCTATAAGTGAGCTTAGTATAGTTCCGCTAAGTGCTGAAAAAGCACCTACTATTGCAGATATTAAAAGCACTCTGTCATAGCCGTCACTCCACTGCATCCCGACTACAGCAGGCGTAATAAGCATACTGCTTATCAGTATGGTACCTACCGCCTTAAGCCCTGCCGCTATCAAAACCATGGTCATAAACATAATAAGACCTGACATAAGCCCTTCATTGATGCCTATAGTTTTGGCATAGGCACTGTCAAAAACATGTATCTTGATTTCCTTATAGAATATCACAAATAAACTTATTGCTATAATGGATACCGCAAATATAATTACCACATCTTCTCTAAGCATATATGCCGCCTGACCGAAGATATAATTTGCCAAACCGGACTGTGAAGCTTTGGAGAATTTGGAATTTCCCTGCATATAGCTCTTAAATACCATACCCAGTCCGAAGAAGGCTGACAGTATAATAGCCATAGCAGTATCAGCCTCAACCTTTGAATTATTTGCCACAGTGCTTATCATACTGAATGCTGCAACTCCGGCTACTATAGCGCCACACATAAGTATAACCGGATGCTTTTGAGTAAACAGTAAAAATGCAAGTACCACGCCTAAAAATGAGGAGTGCCCTACCGCATCACCTATCAAAGACTGTCCCTTTAGTATATTTACACTGCCTATCATGGCAGTTGATATAGCCAGCAAAGAGGTTCCCAGTGCCACCACAATAAACGAATACTGGGTCAAAATCTTAAAATTATCAAACATACGCCACCCCCCTACCTTAAGAAGCATAGGTCAAAGCTATATTCTCTTTGGTAAATACTTCCTCTACACTTCCGCTAAAAAGAATCTTCTTATTAAGCATAACCACATGATCAAAGTATTCTTCAACGGTTGAAAGGTCATGATGCACCGATACTATGGTCTTGGAATTTTTTTGAAACTCCTTCAAGGTATCCATAATTATAGCCTCAGTCTTAATATCCACTCCTTGCAGGGGTTCATCAAGAAAATACATCTTGGCATCCTGTGCAATAGCCCTTGCAAGAAATACCCTTTGTTTTTGTCCTCCGGACAGTTCTGAAATATGTCTTTTGGCAAATTCCGACATATTAACCGTCTCCAAGGCTTCCTGTGCCTTTTTTCTGTCCTCTTTGCTATATTTTCTGAATGCTCCTACATGAACATATCTTCCCATTAAAACAACTTCCTCCACTATAGTGGGGAAGTTCCAGTTCACATTGCTTGCCTGAGGTATATAGGCTATTTGCCTATATACCTCCTTGTAAGGTCTTTCCCATATCCGAACTTCTCCTGATATGGGCTTTATGATATTTAGTATGCCCTTTATCAAAGTGGATTTACCCGCTCCGTTAGGTCCTATGATCGCTGTAATACTATTCTCATATATATCCACATCCGCATCCCATATAACCGGCTTTTCAGCATAGGCTATGGTCATGTCCTCGACATGGATCGCAACTTTTTTATCCATAACTATTCCTTTAAATTATCAACTATTAAATCTATGTTGTGCTTATACATGTCTATATAAGTATCTCCCGCCTGTCCTACAGGTGCAAGAGAGTCTGAGAAAAGTTCCTTGCCCTCTCCGCTTACAACAGTAAGGTCAGCTCCCTTGGCTGCAACGGCTTCCTTAAGTTTTTGCATACGAGCCGGATCTGTGGTTGACTCTGCAAATACCGCCTTTATCTTATGCTCTATGATAAAGTCTACAGTTGACTGTATATCCATATTGGATACTTCAGAATCGGTACTTACTCCCTGAGGTGCCTTTACAGTAACGCCGTAAGCTCTTGAGAAGTAGTTAAATGCATCATGTGGTGTTATAAGGTATCTTGAACCTTCAGGTATCTCAGCCACTCTTCCCTTAATATAGGTATCAAGCTCGTCAAGTTTAAGCTTATACTCTTCTGCATTCTTCATATACATTTCCTTATTTTCAGGAACCAAGTTTGACAAAGATTCTGCCATCTTGTCAACTGCCATCTTATAAAGACTTATATCAAACCAAAAGTGCGGGTCAACTATCTGATTACCACCCTCGTCCATAACACCGATTTTATCCTTTGGAAAGTCTGCACTTACAGCAACGCCTACTTTTTCAAGTACATCAACCATCTTGCCTTCAAAGTGTAAACCGTGGTATACAACAAGGTCAGCTTTTTCTATCTTGGTATAATCCTCCGGCTTTGCCACATAAAGATGAGGATCTTCTCCTGCCGGTATGATCATTTCCAGATTGACGGTATCACCTGCAACCTGCTTTGCCATATCATAAAGAAATGAGGTTAAAACAACCACATTTTTCTTGGATGCAGCATCGGTCTTTACTTCCTGTGAACTTTCCGCCATGGAAGTACCCGCCATAGAACTTTCCGTAGTAACACTTTCTGACACGCTGCTTTCTTCACTACTTGCAGGAGAGGCTGCACAAGCTGCCAAAGCAAGTATTGATATAGAAGACAATAAACCTACAAATAACTTTTTAATATACATTTTTAACATCCCCTTTATTTATAATTTAGGTATACCTAACTTTTTCTATAGTATAGCCTAAAATGTGTGATATGTCAATAATGGTTTATCGAGTAGTTGGCAGCATAAACAATGGGTCAGAAAAATAAACAACAGTCGAAAATGATTGTACGGCGACAATTAAACAGAAACACTCCCTATTTCAATCATACCCGCAGTACTGTTAATAAAGTT
>CAJPUK010000025.1 GCA_905373785.1 uncultured Johnsonella sp.
CTATTTAATAACATATTTCATAAAAGATTTTTACATTGAAAATATATTCATTATCTGCTAGAATTTTTAAGGTTTATTTAGAGAAAGAAAAAATAAAACTTGGGGGGAATTATGAACAAACATAATAAATTCACTGCTAAAGACTATTTGCTCAGCGTACAACATCTTTTTGCCATGTTCGGTGCAACTGTACTGGTACCTTTAATTACAGGACTGAACCCTTCGCTTGCCTTATTTTCAGCCGGAGTAGGCACTTTAATATTTCACCTTTGTACTAAGGGGCAAGTTCCTGTATTCCTTGGCTCATCATTTGCATTTTTAGCGGCACTGAGCGCAATTATAAGACCTGAGGGCAAGGTAGTTATAGAAAATATACCTTTGGCACAGGGAGGTATATTTGTAGCCGGGCTTATATATTTACTGTTTGCATTACTTGCCTATCTTATAGGTGCCAAAAGGCTTAGAAGAATCTTTCCGGCAGTTGTAACCGGACCTGTAATAATAGTTATAGGCATTAACTTAGCTTCCGTTGCCATATCGGACTCTATAAACGGCTTAAGTTTGGCAGACGGCGTAAATTCTGAAATACTTATGAATTTTTCTATTGCCTTGTTTACCTTATTTGTAGTTATCATATGTTCTATATTTTCGCATGGATTTTTCAAACTGGTTCCGATTTTAATTGGTATATTATCAGGTTATATATTATGTGTTATACTTTCCTTAACGGGTTATTACAAAATGGATTACTCCGCTATAGTAAATGCTGCATGGATCAACATACCCTTTGTTTCAGCAGATTCCAACAAAGTTCCCTTTATGTCTTTGCCAAAGTTTAATATGGGGGCTATACTTTCTATCGCTCCTATAGCCCTGGTTACTTTTATGGAGCATATAGGGGATATAACAACAAGCAGTACCGTAGTAGGTAAGGACTTTATAAAAGAGCCGGGACTGCACAGAACTTTGATAGGAGACGGCTTGGCTACAGCCTTTGCAGGTCTTATAGGAGGTCCGGCTAATACGACCTATTCCGAAAATACCGGTGTTTTGGCGACTACTAAAAATTATAGTCCGGCACTGCTTAGAATGACGGCTGTATTTGCAATAGTTTTAGGACTTTTAGGAAAGATCGGAGCGGTGCTGCAGACCATACCGGGACCGGTAAAAGGCGGAGTTGAGGTTATGCTTTTTGGAATGATAGCCGCTGTGGGTGTACGCTCACTTGCAGAGTCCAATCTTGACTTTACCCACTCAAGAAACTTAACAATAGTGGGACTTATACTGGTATTCGGACTTGGATTTTCACAACTTGGCGGTGTCAATGTCCATGTAGGAGACATTACACTTAATATCTCAGGACTCTTTATAGCAGTTGTAATAGGTGTTATAATGAACCTGATACTGCCGGATGTAGAGGACAGGTAATCAGATCTTATCGTCTTAGCTATAATAAAAATCATAAGTTTTATCATAGAAATAATAAAGGAGGTGGGCTTTTTAAAGCCCGGAATTTATGGATAATAATATATTTATAAACAATCATCCCTTAGTTCAGCATAAAATAACAAGGCTTAGGGATAAATCGACCGGAACCAACGAATTTCGCTCTTTGGTAGGAGAGATAGCCATGCTTATGGGATATGAGGCACTTAGTGATCTGCCTACGGAGGATGTAAGTGTAAGTACTCCTATAGAAGACTGTATGTCTCCGAGTATAGCAGGCAGGAAACTTGCCATAGTACCGATACTTCGTGCCGGACTTGGCATGGTTGACGGAATTTTGGCTTTGGTACCTACAGCAAAGGTAGGTCATATAGGTCTTTACAGGGATGAAGTTACTCATATACCTCATGCATATTATTGCAAACTTCCAAAGCCTATAGAAGAAAGAACGATAGTTGTTACAGATCCGATGCTTGCAACCGGAGGTTCGGCAGTGGATGCTATTACTCAAATAAAGGCACATGGAGGGGTGAATATAAAATTCATGTGTATAATAGCTGCACCGGAAGGGCTTAAAAAGCTTCATAAGGAGCATCCGGATATTCAGATATATGTAGGGCATTTGGATAGGGAACTTAATAAAGATGCTTATATATGCCCGGGTCTTGGAGATGCCGGAGACAGGATTTTCGGAACAAAGTAAATAAAAAAAGCTGCTGCAGGATAAAAAATGCAACAGCTTTTTTTATGCCGGTGGCGAGACTCGAACTCGCACATCCTTGCGAATAACAGATTTTGAGTCTGTCGTGTCTGCCATTCCACCACACCGGCTTGGCACCAGTAAGTTATAACATAAAAGTAAAAAAATAGCAAGAACTTAAGACTTAAAACTTAATGCGATTTTTCGTAAAAAATTGTATACAAAGGGGAAATGATACTCAAGCCTGATGAAAAATCTGCTTCTTGGGCTAAGCTCTGCAAAAAAAATTTTATACTTTTTGGATAAAACTTTTTTATAATCCTTAGTATTTACAAGGATAAGAAAGAAAATCCTGTTTATGGCATTTTTAACAGCCTGAGAGTAGGAAAAGTTAGTATGTTTATCAAATGCCTCGTAAGTTGCCTTTATCTCATTGAAATATTTATGCTGTTTTTTGATATAGTCGCCTTTTTGTAAATCACCGGTCCAGGAACCGGCAACGCCAACCCTGTAGACAGACATAAAACTGTCAATGTAAAAACTGAGCCCTCTGGCAGCCAAAATAATCTGTAAAGGTATATCCATGACCGGAGCGGTGGCAAAAAAGTCGGGAAGCTCTTTTATATGCTTGCTTGGAAACATTAAAGAGGCGGTCGGATATGCCGAGGTTTTATCAATAACCTCAAAAGCCGATACGAATCTGTCGTTTTTATAAGGTCTTATATTACTTTCCGGGTAAGACTTATCCATAGCTAAAGCCTTGGCGGCATGAAAGCAAAGGCTTATATTGGGGTCGGACTCAAGTACGGCAACCTGCTTTTGCAACTTATGCTTATCTGTCCAATAATCATCGCCTTCGCAGATAGCTATATACTTACCTCGTACACGAGGGAAATTATACCTTTGAGTAACATTTGTAATGCCTATTGAATATTGATTAACACTTTGATATACGGGTTTAACAATGTCCGGAAAGAGTTTTTCATACTTTCTTATAATATCGGAGGTTTTGTCGGTAGAGGCATCGTCATGTATAAGTATTTCGTATTTGAAATCCACTTTTTGCTCCAGAAAAGACTTAAGAGTCTGTTCTATATACTTCTCATGGTTGTAAGTAACACAGCAGATACTTACCGTTATATTATCATTTATCATAAAAATTACCTAATTCATAAGTTTCTTAAAAATATATTGATATATGTCCTGACTTTTACTATGCCAGTTGGCACACATATTTTCAGCTACAGTCTCATCCGGAACGGATATATCAATTGCTATAAGGTCATACTTGGCTTCGGAAAATCTGAGAGTGACTATATATTCCTTTGTCACGCTGTCATGGTAATAGTCCGCTATACTGCTCACCTCATCACGCATCTTAAACTTATTTTCCTTAAGATATTTATCAAGATCCGATATAACAGCCTCAGGGATATCACTGCGAAAAAGATCCAAGGTTTCAGCTCCGTCCTTAGTTAAAGTATGCCTTGAAGAGTTATGAAGTTTTGTATCAATATTTATAAGTTTTGCTTCCTGAAGTTCCGAGAGCACCTTTTGAACTTCAAAAAAATTAGTATACTCATAACTTAGGAAAAAGCCCGCAAGTTGGGTTTGTGTAAGTGGAAAATTAACCTGTTTGAGCATATAAAGCACCATTAATTTATACAAGGTTGAAGAGTTTAAATCCATAATATTCTCCTGAAATTTAATAGGTAAACCTTTTATAATTATATTATAAAATAAAGCTGCCTATTAATATATCACAATATTCTTTTAATTCAAGTTTTTTTATGGTAAAATGTGCTTTACATTATGCAATAGGGTTACAGTTTGGGTAGGTCATTCATCTTTGTTAAAAAATATTTAATTTTTATTCGTACATCAAACAAAGGTGGATGCCGGCAGCAGCCCGGTAGATATAAATATACAATATACAGCTGAAAGCAAGCTTTCATCCGGTATATTATATATTTATATCTACTACCTTAACTGTAACGCAATAGGTGAATGAATATTATGATAGAGAAAATAAATCAACTGGCAAACGGTATTGTAGAAAGTGAAGTTGCAAAGCTTAGAGTAAAACCTGCATATATAGATGTACAGCTTATGTACGGAAAAGAAAACAGGCTGGAACTTGAGATACAGTCCTTAAATCACAGGTATTTTAAAGCACTGGCTTATACGGATGACTTAAGAATTAAAGTACTTGAGCCTCAATTTGGCGGACTGAGAACAAAAATTCATATAAAAGCGGATGATACTTGCTTTTTAAGTAAAGAAGATATAGAGGGCAATATATATCTTGTTACTAATGCGGGAGAGATAACTGTTCCTTATGTGTTTAGACTGGGGATGACCCAGACGGAAAGACTGCTTAAAAATCTCGACAGCATAGATGCATTTGTAAAAATAGCGAAGGTGGATTATGATACGGCACTTCGTTTATTTGAATACAAAGATTTCACCTTAGCTGAATTTATGAAGGATACAAGGTTGGGAGCTATATATAATGCACTTAAAAAGAAAGATGCATCGGCTTTGGAGGAGTTTTTATGTGCTTGTGGAATAAAGGAAAGAATAAGCCTTAATTTTGCAAAGGAAAAGTATGTATTTGCCTATAACGGTACAGATAAAACTTTTAGTATTCCGATAAGAAAGCAAAGTTGGGGATATTGCAACTTTGATGTAAGTTGTGAGACCGAATTTATACACTTAAGTCAAAGCAGCTTGAGCAATGAAGACTTTAATAAGGATACATGTTATTTTAACTTCGAAGTCTTAGATAAGCTTCCCAATTCAAAGCACAACAAGGCTGTAATAATATTTTCCAATGCAATAAGCAGGTATAAGATTGAAGTTGAATTAGTCTCAAATCAGGCAAAAAGAGATAATGTTAATAATTCCTATAAGAAGAACATAAGTTCATATTTTAATTTGCGTCTGCAATATGAGTATGAGCCGGATGATATTATCCCTGAGCTTATGATATTGGAACTTGATGAACTTATATCAAAGGAAGTGGAGCTGAAAAAATACAGTTTCTTAAAGGCGGAGGCACTTTGTCTTTTAAGAAGGTATAAAGAGGCTGAGGAAATACTTGAGAGATATAAGGACAGTGTTGTGGCGCTCAAGGATGAAGAAGTTCTCGACTATGTATTATTTGAGTATATTGTCGCACTTATGGAAGATGATGACAATGTAAACCATGATTTTACCAAATTGCTCAGAAGGATGATCAACGAAGGGGAATATTTACTTATGCCTCTTTTGATCAAGTTTGACAGAAGATGCAAGTATAAGCCGTCCCTGGTGTTTGAACTGATTAATGAAGCATTTTATGCAGGAAGCAGAAGCCCCTTCCTTTACCTTGTGTATATTAAGTTTATTTCAGAGAACCTGGACTTTCTTCATGATTTAACAAACTTGGAATTGCAGGTATTTAATTTCGGTTTGGATAGAGGTATTTTAAGCAAGGAACTTGTAGATGAGATAGTGCAAAGGGCTAAGAGTATCAGGAAATATTCAAGCCTCACCTATATACTTTTTAAAAAGATTTATGATAAGTATAAGGAGGATGCATACCTTGAAGCCTTATGTGCCGTACTTATCAGAGGAGATATAAGGACAGCCTGTGTCAATGAATACTTTGAAAAGGCAATTGATAATAATCTTGAACTTTTCGGTATATATGAGCAGTACATATATACACTGGGCAAGGAAAAAACCGGGCTTTTTAAAGAAAAAATTTTAAGATACTTTTTAGGAGACAATGCCTTATCACCCGACTATAGAGCTTTATTATATGAAAATGTGGTTCTGTATGCAGGCAGGGATGCTAAAATTTATGAGGAATACAAGGCACTTATATTCCAGTTTATGCTTGAACAAATTAATGCACATGCTATAACTAAGCCTTTGCTCAGCATATATAATGAATTTATAAATGCGGATATAGTTGACAGCAGACTTGCCAAGGTATTGCCTGATATCGTATCTGCACAAATGCTTAAGCTTGAGCAGGAAGGAATTGATAAAGTTATAGTTGTATACCCTGAACTTAAGGGAGAGAATGTATACAGGTATAATTCAAACCTGCATTATATTCCGGTATATTCCAAGGATGCGATAGTATTTGTAGAAGATGAAGACGGTATAAGGTATTATGTTGAAACGGATAAGACAACTTTAATAAAGAATAAAGAAGAGGTGCTGAACCGTTGCTATCTGATATATCCGGAGCATGTGGTTTATAAACTTGCAAAGTTAAGCTCCATCCTGGCAGCCGGGCATGTAGCTGCGGAAGATGTAACCTTGATACAAAGGGCGGCAGCCGATAACAGCCTTTCGGACATATACAAGGCGAATATTTTATCCAAGCTTATTGATTACTTAAGGGAGGACAGTAAGACCCCTTCCGGTCCGGATATATGGAATGTAAGCAACAATCATGACTTTCTTTTAAGAGCCAGCTCGGATACCCATATTTCCGTAGCGGACAGAGGCAAGATATGCGATACGCTTATTAACCTGGGGTATATAAATGAAAGTTACCAAATGATACAGATGCTCGGTATAGAGGTTATAAGCCCTGACAGTGCAAGAAGGCTTTGTAATAAACTTATAAGTGATAAGTCAAAGTATGACCCTAATGTCATAAAGTACCTTGCTTTTAAGGTGTTCAGACAGGGAAATTATGATATAAATATAATGGAATACCTTTGCAGAAGTTTTAACCATTGTATTAAAGATATGTATGAACTGCTTGAAAGAGCGGTTATTGATAATGTAGATACCTATGATTTAGAAGAAAGGGTGCTGATATATATGCTCTTTACCGGCAACCTTAGCAGCATAGATCAAGTGTTTGCATGGTATGTGAGCAGAAAGAAAACCGGTGTATCAATAGTTAAGGCTTATTTTGCAGTCAAATGTGTGGGATACTTTATACGTGATGAAAAAATATCTGCACATGTATTTGAGAGGCTTGAACAATCCATTCTGAGTTTGGACGATTATACAAGTATACCTATGATATACCAATTGGCAATTACAAAATATTATTCCGAGCTTGCGGTACTTGATGAAAGACAGCAGAAGGTGGTAAGCGATATTATAGATAACCTTATGGCTTATCCTATAGTGTTTCCCTACTTTAAGAAACTTACAAAGTATGTAAGTCTGCCGCAGGATATAATGGATAAGGAGTTTCTTGTATATAAAAGTTCTTCGGAAAAAAGCCCAAGGCTAAAAAGCAGGGTGTATCCTTATGATGCAAGCTTTACTGAAGAGAGGTTTGATTATCATTATATGAATATATATATCAAAGAAAGACTGCTCTTTAGCGGAGACAGATGGGAGTATATGATATATGAAGAAGTTGAGGGACAGGAAAAATTAACGGAAAGTTCGACTATAGTACATGAAGAAGCTATAGAGGCTCTCAGTTTCAGCAGATTTGACAGAATCAATGAGATTGATATATTGTTAAATGATGATGAAGCTGATATATATGATGAGAACCTGATTAAAGACAGATTGGTAAAGTACTTGCTTGATGATGAAATTGCCAGAGAAACTTTTAATTTGATGATGTAAGAAATGAGGCTACTATAATGACAGCACATGTTTTTGGAATTGATATATGTGATTATAGCACATCCATAGTCTCCTATGCCGATGATAAGGCATTTCGCTTTCCGACAGCGATATGCAAAGAAAAAGACGCAGAGGGTTGGTATGTTGGAGAAGAAGCTTATGCGATGGCTCTAAGCGGAAGAGGTGTTATAGTTGATAAATTACTGAATCTTACTATAAGAGGAGGTACTGCCACATTAAACGGAACCAAGTACCAGGGGGCGGAAATTCTCAAATACTTTTTAAGGTTGATCATAGATATCAGTTTAGAAAAGTTAAAAGTCGGTTATCCTGATAAGATAGTTGTATCTATACCGAAGATTGATATGGATATAGTGGATAGAATTACTTCCTGCCTGGTAGATCTTGGGTATTTAAAGCAAAATATAAAAGTCATAAGCAGGTGTGAGAGTTTTATATACTATGTTATGAGCCAGGGAAAAGAAATATGGAATAATCAGGTGGGCTTGTTCAGTCTTACCGATGCAAAGCTTACCTACTATGAGTTGAAGGTAAGTAAAAGTGCAAAAAGGTTTATAGTATATGCCGAAAGTAAGGATATGGACGAGGGATTTAACCTTGATCTTTTAAATAACTCCGCCGGTGCGAAGATGGCGGATAAAATCCTTACCGCCTGTGCAGACAGAATACTTAAAAAGAAAGTATTTTCCACTATAATGTTGACCGAAAAAGGTTTTGAGACCTTGGACTGGGCTGAGAATTTTAAAAGGATAATTTGCAGCAGGCGGAGAGTATTTTCCGATATGGATCTTTTTGCAAGAGGAGCCTGTGTAAGAGGAGTGGATCTTGCAAGTGATAAACCTATATTTAATTTTATATGTATATGTGACGGCAGGCTTGACACCGATGTCAGTATAAATATACAAAGAAAAGATAAGGAAGTCCCTCTTATGCTTGCAAAAGCAGGTCAAGCGTGGAACGAAGCAAAGGCATCTTTTAGAATTATAGCTGATTCCGTACCTGATATAGAATTACATTTGCAACCTATAGACATATATAAGAAAAAACGAAGTATAAAAATACCGCTTAATTTCATGCCTGCAAGAGCACAAAAGGCTATGAGGCTTGATATAAAAACGGAGTTTAAGAATGCCGGTACTATGGTACTTAGCTTAGAAGATGCGGGTTTTGGCGATATATATAAAAAAAGTGAGGCAGGACTGGTACAAGAGGTTGACTTATGGGATTAATACTATGTAGCGAAAATGAAGCTAAGAAGCCTTATTATATAGAAGAATTATCTGTTAATATCTACAGTATAGAGGAGCTTTGTTATATAATATACGAGCATCCTCTATTAGTGCTTGATAATTTTATATCTCCGGGTCTGATAGAGTTTATAAAGACAGATCTGGATATGAATATCCTGGCTGCTCAACTTACTAAGATGAGCCAGGAAAGACATGCGGAAGACAGTATGCTTATTTATATACTTGAGTTTGCGGAGATATACAGAAGTACGGAAATCAGCAGGTACAGGTCGGAGCTTAATAATTTAAGAAAATTAAAAAAGGCTGATTTTTTAAAAGAAAAAGCGGACTATATGTTTAGGCTCAGAAGATACGGTAAGGCTATAAGATACTATAAGGCAGTTATAAAGATGTCGGCGGAAAAAAATCCGAGGGATAAACTTTTAGCCAAAACCTATCACAATGTAGCCAGTGCTTTTGCCAACCTTTTTATGTTTGATAAGGCATATGAATACTACGTGCAGGCTTACAATATACTTGGAGATAAGCATATATTAAAAAGGCTTTATCTTTTGTCATACCTTGATAAAAGAGACGGGCTTAGATTAAAGTACACCGAAAGTCTGGGAAGTGATATCATGCAGTATTGGGATGATGAGTTTAATCAAACGGTTACAAAGGTAAAGCAGGCTATAGACAAAGAAGAAATTGACAATATATTTAAAAAAGATCCCATAAAGCTCAGAAAACTTCTTATAGAAGAGATTTCAAGGTTTAAAGTGGATTACAGAAATATGATATAATTAGCGGAATAAGGAATTAAAAAAAAGAAAAGGACAGGATTTATGAAAGAGTTGGAAAAGAACTATGATCCTTCTAAGATAGAAGCGAAGATATATAAAAATTGGCTGGAAAAGAAATATTTTCATGCCGAGGTCAACAAGGATAAAAAGCCCTTTACTATAGTTATGCCGCCGCCTAATATCACAGGGCAGTTGCATATGGGACACGCCCTTGACAATACCATGCAGGATATACTTATAAGATATAAAAGAATGCAGGGATTTGAGGCATTGTGGCAGCCGGGAACCGACCATGCGGCTATAGCTACGGAAGTAAAGATCATAGATAAATTAAAGGCTGAGGGTTTGAGTAAGGAAAGTTTAGGAAGAGAAAAATTCCTGGAAAAAGCCTGGGAATGGAAGGAAGAGTACGGCTCTAAAATCATAAATCAATTGCAAAAACTCGGTTCGTCGGCAGATTGGGACAGAGAAAGATTTACCATGGATGAGGGCTGCTCCAATGCAGTTGAAGAGGTATTTATAAAACTTTACGAGAAGGGATATATATATAAAGGATCAAAGATCATAAACTGGTGTCCGGTATGTCAAACTACGATTTCCGATGCTGAGGTTGAACATATTGAAATGGATTCTTATTTTTGGCATATTAATTATCCTATAGAGGGGGAAGAGGGCAGGTTTATAGAAATAGCCACCACCAGACCTGAGACTATGCTTGGAGATACTGCGGTTGCAGTGCATCCGGATGATGAAAGATACAAAGATCTTATAGGCAAAAAGCTGATACTGCCGTTGGTGGGAAGAGAAATTCCTCTTATTGCCGACAGTTATGTTGACAGGGAATTCGGTACAGGTTGTGTAAAAATAACCCCTGCACATGACCCTAACGACTTTGAAGTAGGTAAGAGACATAACTTGGAAGAGCTCAACATATTGTATGATGACGGTAAGATCAACCTTCCGGGCTCAAAGTATCATAATATGGACAGGTATGAGGCAAGAAAGGCGGTAGTTGAGGATCTTAAGAGTCAGGGACTCTTGGTTAAGACCGTGGCACATAAACACAGCGTAGGTACTCATGACAGATGTAAGACGATTGTTGAGCCTATGATAAAGCCGCAATGGTTTGTCAAAATGGAAGAAATGGCAAACCCCGCCATAGAATCGGTTAAGAACCAAAAGCTTAAGTTCGTGCCCGAAAGCTTTGCAAAAACATATTTACACTGGCTTGAAAACATAAGAGACTGGTGTATCTCAAGACAGCTTTGGTGGGGACACAGGATTCCGGCTTATTATTGCAGTGAATGTAAACATATGGAAGTAAGCGGTAAAAAGCCGACGTATTGCCCCGTATGTGCCAAAGAAAAAGACTTTATACAGGATGAGGATACACTTGATACATGGTTTTCATCCGCACTTTGGCCTTTTTCAACCTTAGGCTGGCCTAAAGAAACGGATGAGCTGTCTTATTTCTATCCTACAGATGTACTTGTTACAGGTTATGATATTATATTCTTCTGGGTCGTAAGAATGGTATTCTCCGCTTTGGAGCAAACCGGTAAGGAGCCTTTTAATACAGTACTTATACATGGGCTTGTAAGAGACTCTCAAGGAAGAAAGATGAGTAAATCCTTGGGAAACGGCATAGATCCGCTGGAAGTTATAGATAAGTACGGTGCTGATGCGCTTCGTATGACCTTGATGACGGGTAATGCTCCGGGTAATGATATGAGATTCTACTTTGAAAAAGTAGAGGCAAGCAGAAACTTTGCCAATAAAATTTGGAATGCATCAAGATTCATAATGATGAATGTAAAGGATGAGAAGGAGCCTGTACTTGACAAGAGTAAGCTTAAAATAGAAGATAAGTGGATTTTATCAAAAAGCAACAATATAGTAAAAGAAGTTACTGAAAATCTGGATAAGTATGAACTCGGTATTGCACTTTCAAAGATATATGACTTTTTATGGGAAGAGTTTTGTGATTGGTATATAGAGATGCTGAAACCGAGACTTTGGAATGAGGCTGATGAAAGCAGAGAAACCGCACTTTGGGTGTTAAAAAAGGTACTTATAGATATGCTTAAGCTTTTACATCCCTTTATGCCGTTTATTACGGAAGAGATCTTCTTGAACTTAAGCGATGAAGAAAGTATTATGATATCCAAGTGGCCTGCATATGAAGAGGCTTTGGATATGAAGGCTGATGAAGATAAGGTAGAAAGTATAAAGGCGGCTGTAAGAGCGATAAGAAATATACGAACTTCCATGAATGTAGTTCCAAGTAAAAAACTCGGAGTATATCTTATAAGTAAAGATACAGAAGTAAGCGATGTGTTTAAAGAGTCAAGGGTTATATTTATGAGTCTGGCGGGTGTCAATGAGCTTTATATAGAGGCAGACAAGGTGAATGTTCCCGATGATGCAGTATCCGCAGTTATAGCAGGTGCTGATATATACATACCTTTTGAAGACCTGGTAGATGTGGAGAAGGAAAAAGAAAGACTTAAAAAAGAAGAAGTAAGATTACTGGCAGAGCTTGACAGAGTTAATAATATGCTTGGAAATGAAAAATTTATATCCAAGGCTCCCGCAAGTAAGATAGAGGAAGAAAAAGAAAAGCTTGATAAGTATACTAAGATGCTGAAGCAGCTTAGGGAACAACTTATCGCTTTGGAGAAACGCTAGTAGGAGGTTTCTATATGATAAATTTTGATGAAGAATTGGCTCGTTTTAAACCCAGTCTCGATATATCCAAGGTTGAAGATGAGATAGTTAAAACAGATATGCATGATATGGCAGATATTATAGCAAGAATTATACAGCTTGAATCAGAGGGGCGTTCTTAATGAGTATAAAGCGACGTTGTGTATGTATATCCAATAGCTACTATAACCTGGCGCTTAGCCATGCTAAAAGCAGAAACTTATCAATGGCTGTTACATATATAAAATACTCTTTACAATTTAACAAACAAAATATTCCGGCAAGGAACCTTTTAGGTCTTATATATTATGAGATCGGTGAAGCAGCCGAAGCCCTGGTTCAATGGGTTATAAGCAGCAATATAAACAGTGAAAACAATATAGCTATAAAGTACATCAGGATACTGAGAGACAGCAGGGGTGAACTTGAAAAGCACGAGCAAAATATAGGAAAATATAATGTGGCTTTATCCAATGCCGCCTCAAACAGTAAGGACTTATCGATTATAATGCTTAACAGGGTCACGGAATCCAACCCTAAGTATGTCAATGCGCAGCTGCTTTTGGCACTTTTAGCTATGGAATACGAGGATTATAAAAAAGCCGGAAAGTGTATAAAAGCAGTGCTTAATGTGGATAAGAGCAATCCTATAGCACTGTCTTATGCCGCAAAGCTTAGAGAAGGTGGGAAACCTGATGCAAGCAGAAGCAGACAGTTTGAAAGCAAGCGTATGTCTAAACTTTTGGAAGAGGACGTTATAATACCTAAGGGATATTCTGAAGGTTTTGGCTGGCATACCGCAGTCAATATATTGATAGGGCTTTTGATAGGTGCTGCAAGCATTGTATTCATATATATGCCTACAGTAAAAAACAGAATGAACATGGTACATAATTCCGAAATTATGGCAATAAGTGATAAATTAAGCGCATCCAATGCTAAGATAGATGAGCTTACAGAGTCTAAGGACAGCCTTCAGGCAGAAATAGACCGTCTGACGGAGAATGCTAATACCTCTGACGAGTCAAGTACTTATCAAATTACACAATATCAACTTTTAATAGGTATACTTGATGCATATAGAAAAGAAGATTTTACACAGGCGGCATTTCTTTTTGCAGGGCTTGATACTGAAAAGCTTTTGGATATAGATGACGGCAGCAGGGTTTCACCTAATTCCATATATAATGAGTTAAGTGCCAAGATAAAGCAGGACGGTCCCAAACTTTTGCTCGACAAAGGAGATGAGTATTACGGTGCGGGGGACTATGCCAATGCTATAGTTTATTATGATAAAAGTCTTGCGATTTCACCTTCCTTTGTAGCTGCCCTATACAAGAAGGCTATGGCTTACAAGCTGAGCGGAGACTCACAAAATGCCAATACTATATTCGGAGATATAATTATTAATTATCCGGACAGCAATGAGGCTAAGTTAGCCAAGACTGAAAGAGGATATTAATAAGCGAAGTATATATTGTATAATAAAACTTCTTCGTTTAAAACCGGAATTTACTTAAAAAAGTTGGAAGTTTAATTTAATGTATCGTGTCTTAAATAAGCAGAGTAAATAACCCTCTTCTTTTCTTTATTTAATACATTAAAAATCCTCAGCATAGCATGCACTAAGCTGAGGATTTTTATTTTAGTTTGCATAGCCCGGACCGTAACCGGCAGGGCTGTTTGTACTTGGACTTGGTGGGGAGTTTATATCCGAGGCATCCGATTCTGACGGCTCCGGAGCCGGTGCTCCCGTGTGTATACTACATTTTCTGGGGTAGGCAAAGTATGAATCATCAGTAGTACTGTCACTGTCGGGAAGTTTCATGATAGTTTTACTCCTTGTGCTCGGGCAAAATGCCGTAGGTCTTTGACCTGATTCGGAACAAACTCTTATACTGCTGTGAACATCACATTTTTCTGTAGGTACGGTACCTTTGGCAAAGTATTCGGTATAGGTAGCATTACCTCTGGGGTCGGAGGAGCATACTCCAGATATAGGAAGCTTACCTGATTTTCTGCATATAGTTGCGGTCTCTATATCTTCCGGCTTAGTGAATTCAACATTTTGAAGTTGCTTGATATCATGAACCCTGGTCATAATCTTTTTCCAAATAATTTTATGATAGGAAGTACCGCTGCTTTCTTCACCCAGCTTTTGGTTTTCATCAAAACCCGACCATATTCCGCCGGTATAATAAGGTGTATAGCCGACAAACCAAATATCGTTACTTTTTGAAGTGGTACCTGACTTTCCGGCACAACTCATGTTATCAAGATGCGCTTTTGTACTTGTTGAATTGACGCTTACACTTGATCTTGCAAACTTTCGGTTGCTTATCATAGACTCCCTCATGGCATCTGTCAGCAGGAAGGCTGTAGATTCTTTTATAACCCTACGTGTGGCAGGTGTATTGTCTATTAATACTTTTCCGTTATGGTCTACTATTTTTGTAAAGAAAATAGGCTCGGTGTACATACCGCCATTGGCTATGGTTGCATAGGCTGCGGTAAGTTCAAGATTGCTTACACCGTTATACAAACCTCCAAGTGCTACAGAAGCACTGTAATCATTGTCTGTCAAGGTGGTAATACCGAAATTTTTACAATATTCCACACCGAGACGAGGTGTTACAGTTTCCATTAAACAACGTGCGGCTACTATATTCATAGAGTATATGATACCCTCCCTTATATTCGAGTAACCGAGGTATCCTTTGGAAGAGTACCAGTTGGAAATAGTTTTCTTGCCTACGGTATATTCTTCATCATAGTAGGTGGTTGCAAGTGTAGCACCTTTTGCATCAATAGCCGGGGCAAAGGCTGAAATAACTTTGAAAGTTGAACCGGGTTGTCTTAAAGTATTACTTGCTCTGTTCAGTGTAAGAGAGGCATTCTTAGGTCCTCTTCCTCCTATTAAAGCCTTGACCTGACCGGTTTTTTGATCCATTAGTACAAATGATGCCTGTGGTTGAAGTATGGGCGAGAAACTTTCACCTATTACCCTGTCGCCTTCCTTCACTACATAAGCCTTGTACTTTTCAACATCATCTTTTGCAGCTTCTTCGGATTTATAAAGCCCGTCAAAATCATCATGCAGTACATTTTTATGGTATTGCATAATATCCTTTTCAGAATAATGATGTATTCCGCTGCTTATATGCTCAACTGACAGTCTGTATTCCGCCGAGTATTTTGTAATATCATAATTATCGGGATTATTCACCTCTTCCTCAACAATTTGCTGCAAATCCGGATCAAGAGTCGTATATATTGAAAGACCGCCTCCATAAAGCAAATTATAGCTTTGAGTTTCAGAGTATCCGAGTTTATTCATAAGTGTACTCATCACCTGCTCTGTCAATTCATCCGTAAAGTAACTGTAAATATTAACCGGAGTTTCCTTTGTTACCGTATTAACATTTTGAATACGGTCATATACATTATCAGCCAGGGCTTTATCCATATCTTCTTTAGTAATATAACCCTGTGCCAGCATGTAACTTAAAATTACTTTTCTTTTTTCTTCATTCTTTTCCCTACCGCTTATAGGGTTATACTTACTGGGATTTTGAGTGATTCCGGCAAGTACTGTAGCCTCTGATAAAGTCAATTCTGAAACTTCCTTACCGAAATACCTTCTTGAAGCCACTTTGACACCGAGTGCATTGTTACCGAGGTTTATGGTATTAAGATAATTGGTAATGATTTGCTTTTTATCCATGGTCTTTTCAAGCTCCAAGGCAAGGTACTGTTCTTGCAACTTCCTTTCAAGTTTGGCTCCAAAGCTTGACTCCCTACCGCCGTTAAATACATTATTTTTAATAAGCTGCTGGGTAATAGTAGAGCCGCCGCCCAGGTTGCTGTGTTTCAGTACACCATAAACAGCACGCATTATTGATTTGGTATCAATACCTTTATGCTGCCAAAATCTTTCATCTTCTATTGCTACAAAGGCATTGATAAGATCCTTGGGGATTTCTTCATAACTTGCTTCTTCACGGTTGGCTCCTGCCATTACCAAAGTATCGGTAACATTTCCTTTAGAGTCATATACCGTAGTAGCAAAACCTAAAGGTGCTATACTTTCTATATTTATCTTGGGGGTATTGTCTATAATGCCCTTTATTACACCGAAGGCTAAACTGATACCGAGAATACATAGTACCAAAAATGATACAAATAAGGTTTTAAAAAAAGTTACTATCAATTTATTGATGTATTTCTTCTTTTTAGATGTGGAATTATTTATTTTACGTGTGTTATGACGTTTACTATAATTCATATATTATTCGTCTCCTAATACATTTACATTAAGTGTGTCATTGATCATTATTATACAGTGAGATAGAAAGATATAAACGATAACTGTATAATCTATAAGTATATCAAAGTATAAATAAAAGTTCCAGTATTTACCGAATTTATAGAAAAAAGTAAATTTTATAATATATATATTAAATCAAGCTTGTAAAAAGAAACATTATTTGATAAATTTTAAATCGCTATATCGTCTGCAAAATGATTTGACTGATTTTGTACTTTCTTTTTAAGTATAAGTCTAAGCAGGTAAATGTGCAAGCAGGAAATATGAGTAAGCATAAAGGCTTACGGGATTTGTGTATTTTAGAAAAGATTAGCAAGTTTGTAATAAAACAAAAAGGATCAACAGATATGGAAAAAGATGTTTATTGTCTTTGCATGGGTGAGGCTCATGGAGAGATTATTGAAAAAAAGTCAAGATTTATAGCTGATATAGTACCTGTCAAAGATGAGGAAGAGGCACTTGAATTTATAGAAGGAGTGAGAAAGAAGTTTTGGGATGCAAGACATCATTGCTATGCTTATATAGTAGGGGATAAAGGCAGCATACAAAGATGCTCGGATGACGGAGAACCTTCAAAAACCGCCGGAAGACCTATGCTTGATGTACTGCTTTCAAAGAAGCTGATAAATATCTGTGCTGTAGTTACCAGATATTTCGGAGGCACTCTGCTTGGTACGGGCGGTTTGGTCAGAGCCTACCAGTCTGCGGTAATTGACGGACTTGAGGGGACGGAAATCGTAAAAATAGAAGAGGCATTCAGACTTTATATAAAGTCAAGTTATGATATGTATGGAAATTTTAAAAGAATGGAAGAAAGCCTCGGTATATATATAGAAGATGTAGAATATACTCAAGAAGTGGATATGAAAATAATAGTAAAAAAAGAGCTTGAAGAAAGTTTTCTAAAAAGGCTTGCAGCAGAGAGTGCAGGAAGTATAAGTCCTTATAAAACAGAAGAAATAAGTTTTGTTATAAGTAAAGGTAAAGTAAGAGTTGTAACTTTTACTTGATAATGCTTATTGATAATGTTATATTATACCCCGTAGATTTTATGATAAGTTATAATAGAAAGAGAAGTATATGTTGGAGAGCCGAGATAACATAAGAAATATAGCGATAATAGCCCATGTAGACCATGGTAAGACTACTTTGGTGGATCAATTACTAAAACAAAGCGGAGTATTTAGAGATAATCAGGAAGTTGCGGAAAGAGTTATGGACTCAAATGATTTGGAAAGAGAAAGAGGTATCACCATACTTTCCAAGAATACCGCAGTTGACTACAAGGGCATTAAGATAAATATTATAGACACCCCGGGGCATGCGGATTTTGGAGGAGAAGTCGAAAGAGTTTTAAAAATGGTCAATGGTGTCGTATTGGTGGTAGATGCCTACGAGGGAGCCATGCCGCAAACGAAATTCGTGCTTAGAAAAGCTCTGGAATTAGACCTTGATGTGGTATGTTTGATCAATAAGTGTGACAGAGAAGAGGCAAGAGCTAAGGAAGTGGTAGATGAAGTTTTGGAGCTGCTGATAGAGCTTGATGCCAATGACAGACAGCTTGACTGTCCTTTTATATATGCAAGTGCAAGAGCGGGTTGGGCAAAGAAGAGTTTGGAAGAAGATGCCGATGATATGTCGGATCTTTTTGAAACGATCATAGAGCATATACCCGCACCTACAGGGGACAGGCAGGCAGGTACACAGGTTCTTATAAGTACTATAGATTACAATGAATATGTGGGGAGAATAGGAGTAGGTAAGGTAGATAACGGAAGTATAAAGGTCAATCAGGATCTTATTTTGGTAAATCATCATGAGCCGGATAAGCTTAGGAAAGTTAAAGTAGGACGTCTGTATGAATATAACGGTCTCGACAGACAGGAGGTTCAAAGTGCCGACATCGGCTCTATAGTTGCAATATCCGGTATTTCGGATATACATATCGGAGATACCCTGGCAGCTCCTGAAAATCCCGTTCCCATACCTTTCCAAAAGATATCGGAGCCTACCATATCTATGAACTTTTTGGTAAATGATTCTCCGCTTGCAGGTCAGGAGGGCAAATATGTAACTTCAAGACATATCAGGGAAAGGCTTTTTAAAGAGCTTAATACGGATGTGAGCTTAAGGGTTGAAGAAACCGAGTCGGCTGATTGCTTTAAGGTTTCAGGAAGAGGAGAGTTACATCTGTCCGTACTTATAGAGAATATGAGAAGAGAAGGTTTTGAGTTTGCCGTAAGTAAGGCTGAGGTAATATATAAGACGGATGAGAGAAATCAAAAGCTTGAGCCCATGGAGCTTGTGTATGTAGATGTACCGGAGGAATTTTCAGGCAGTGTAATACAAAAACTAAGCTCAAGAAAGGGAGAGCTGCAAGGCATGAGTCAGATACAGGGCTCATATACCAGACTTGAGTTTTCCATACCTGCAAGAGGACTTATAGGTTACAGAGGTGAATTTTTAACCGACACCAAGGGAAACGGTATTATTAATACCGAATTTGACGGATATGCTCCTTATAAGGGTGATATGTATTACAGAAAGACCGGTTCTTTGATTGCATTTGAAAGCGGTGAGTCCATAACCTACGGACTGTTTAATGCACAGGAAAGAGGTACTCTTTTTATAGGTGCAGGAGAAAAAGTGTATGCCGGCATGGTTATAGGACAGAATTCAAAGGCGGAAGATGTTGAGATCAATGTTTGTAAGAGTAAGAAGTTGACCAATACCAGAGCTTCAGGCTCGGATGATGCCCTTAAGCTTGTAACCCCTAAAATCATGAGTTTGGAGCAGGCTCTTGAGTTTATCGATAAGGATGAGCTTTTGGAGATTACACCTAAGAATTTGCGTATAAGAAAGAAGATCCTTGATTCGACTTTGAGGAAGAGAAGTCAACTTAAGTCGAAGGAAAGTGTGTAGTACGGGAGTTGAAGCAATCTACTTGATATTAATTAAGGCGCAAGTGAATACTTTCGCCTTAATTAATAATAGCTGTGCCGGTATGAATAAAAGCAATACAGGTTGATTAAACAGAAAGAAAATTTTCTGTTCGGGTTTTAGTATAACGAGTAGTCTTCATCGCAGTAAAAACACCTGTAGCTTTCTTTTTCCTTATCAGACAGATAAAAGATTTGTTCTATATAAGTTTCCGAACAGCTTATACATCTTGGGTTTTTACATTTTATTATGTTGTGTAGTTTATTAGGTAGGGTAAGGGTCTTTTTTTCTATGATTTTATCGTTTTCTATTATGTTTATAGTGATGTTGCAGTCTATATAGCCAAGCACTTCAAGGTTTATAAGACTTAGAACATCCCCTTCTATTTTTATTATGTCCTTACTTCCCATTTTATTACTTTTTGCATTTTTTATTATCGCTACGGGACAGTTTATTTTATCAAGTCCCAGTTGGTAATAGATATCAAGGCTTTTTCCAGCTTTTATGTGATCAAGTACTATTCCTTTGTTAAGTCCGCTTATATTTAACATATACCCACCTCCAATAAAGTCATAATTAAAGCCATGCGTATATATACTCCGTACTGCGCCTGTTCAAAGTATTTCGCTCTTTCATCATTGTCAAGTTCAGGGTTTATCTCATTAACACGTGGAAGAGGGTGGAGTATATACATATCATTTTTAGCGCTTTGCATCTTTTGTTTATCTAAAATATAGGAGTCTTTAAGTCTTATATAATCTTCTTCATTAAAGAATCTTTCCCTTTGCACTCTTGTCATGTAAAGTATATCAAGCTCGGGTATGCTCGCTTCAAGACTCGAAGTTTCTATAAATTCGACATTATTTTTTATGATTATATCCTGTCTTATATAATCGGGTATTTTCAGTTCATCCGGAGATATAAGTATGAATTTAATACCGCTGTATCTTACAAGCGCCGATATAAGGGAGTGTACTGTTCTTCCGAATTTGAGATCGCCGCACATACCTATGGTCATGTCGGAAAGCCTGTGTTTTAATAAATATATGGTAAGCAGGTCTGTAAGTGTTTGGGTGGGATGTTGATGACCGCCGTCTCCGGCATTGATTACAGGTATTTTTGAATACATTGAAGCAACTCTGGGAGCACCTTCCTTAGGGTGTCTTATGGCTGCAATATCGGCATAGCTTGAGATTACCCGTATAGTATCGGCTACACTTTCACCCTTGGTTGCGGAAGAAGAGTCGGCAGAGTGAAATCCCAGTATACTGCCTCCGAGGTTAAGCATTGCGGCTTCGAAAGAGAGTCTGGTTCTGGTACTTGGCTCATAAAAAAGGGTGGCAAGTTTCTTACCTTCACACACTTTAGAATATTTTTCAGGCTCTTTTATAATTGCCTGTGCCAAGTGTATAAGCTCATATATCTCTTCCACAGAAAGATCAAGAGGATTTAAAAGATGTTTCATATCGGGGACTCCTTATTTTTGCACCTAATTATAACTAAAGCTTTCTTACATAGCAAGAGTAATTTATTTACTTTATCTGTCTGTAACATGGAAGTCGTTACAGTTCAGGCAGCTCGGATATATATGTATAATAGGTTAATAGGCTGCTGCCGACATTCATCTTTATCTGATTTATAAATAAGATTAAATATTTTTAGGTTGTTTTGACGAAGATGAATGAGATAGCGAGATGTAAGCGGAAATCCTGATAAAATTAAAGATAAGTAATATGGTGTTTCTGAAAGTTTTTGTTATTATCTTTACGAATAAGTTATGGTTAAAGCTTTATTATAGAAGTTTTTTAATTATATTGCAATCAAATTTATACCAAATATATATGTAATTAATTTTTAGTTATGATATAATCATAGCCTGTGAGAATAGTATTTTGATTGAAATAATGCTACCGCAATCCCACCGGCTTTAGATGGTGGGTTAAGGTAGTATAAGAAAAAACAATAGGGCAGGGACTGCCCGAATTAAC
>CAJPUK010000026.1 GCA_905373785.1 uncultured Johnsonella sp.
AATTAAAAGAGATCTATGAACAGATATTAAAAAAACAGGACTTTAGAATAGATAAGCAAAGAAGTAATTTCGGTACAATAAAGAAAGAAACTGTAAGTCTGGAGCAAAATATACGTTTCGTGCTTGAGCAGGTAAGGCTTAGGAGAAAAATTTCTTTTAAGAGTGTACTTATAAATACTAAAAGCAGACTGGATGTAGTGGTAAGTTTTTTGGCAATACTGGAGCTTATGAAACTTTCAAGACTGAGGGTTATACAGGAAGGCATAGGGGATGAAATAATGCTTATAAGCACAGAAGAAACTTCAAAATTTGAAGATATTGATTTATCAAAAATAGAGGAGCTTGTATGAGTGTAGAAGTGCAGGATTTACAAGATGAGAATATTATAGAAGCCATACTTTTTACTATGGGAAATTCTGTAGAGCTTAGGCAGTTGGCACTTGCAATAGAGTCGGATGAAAAAAATGCCAAGGCAGCAGTTGAAAGGCTAAAAAAAAGGTATGAGGAAGAGGACAGAGCCATGCAGATCATAGAGCTTGAGTCAAGCTACCAGATGTGCACAAAGGTGAAGTACTATGAAAGCCTTATAAGAGTTGCTAAGGCACCTAAAAAGCAGGTGCTTACAGATGCGGTACTGGAGACGCTTTCAATAGTAGCTTACAGACAGCCGGTAACAAAGTCCGAGATAGACCGCATCAGAGGAGTGGCTTCAGACTATGCTCTCAATAAATTACTGGAATATGGACTTATATATGAGGCTGCAAGGCTTGATGCTCCGGGAAGACCGGTACTTTTTGCGACTACAGAAGAGTTTTTAAGAAGATTCGGTGTAGTATCGGTTTCGGAATTGCCGGGTCTTAATCCCGATGATGAAGCCAATATATTAAGAGAAGTGGAAAAAGAACTTGCTTATACGGATAAAGACAAACTTGATGAGCAAGGGGCTGAGGATGTAGTAGAGTTTGGTGCCGTGTAGTGCATATAAAAAACATACTGCAGTTCAGGCGGATCATTCATCTTCGTCAAAAAACCACAAAAGTTTAATTTCTGTTTATAAATTAGACGAAGATGAGTGCCGGCAGTAGTCTGATAGATATACATATATAATATACCAAATGAAAGCTTGCTTTAAGGTGTATATTATATGTATATCTTGCCAAAACTGTAACAAAAATATGACTTATTTTGCAAAGAATTCACTGATCAATAAAGTTAGGAGAAAGTTATGGCAGATACGAATTTAGAAATATTATGGAAAGACAGAAAAAGAGGATTTTTAGGCTTACCGCTCAGTTTTACCAAGTACAGCCTTACCAAGGAAAGACTTTTCGTAGAAACAGGATTTTTAAACAGTATAGAGAATGAAGTAAGACTTTATAGGATACTTGATGTTCAAATGACAAAAAATCTCGGGCAAAAAATGTTCGGGCTCGGAAGCATTAACGTACATTCTTCAGATGCCTCATTAAAAGATTTTACAATAAAAAATATAAAGAAACCCAAGTATGTAAAGGAGCTTTTATCAGAGCTTGTAGAAAAGCAAAGGGATGAAAAAAGAGTTGTAAACAGAGAGCTTATGGCGTCAAGTATAGACGAGGATGAGCTTAACGATAATGATGATGATGATGTGGAATAAGACAGTACTGATGCAATAAGCATAAAAGATCAGGGAAAATATTTGTAAAGGAGAATTTTAATATATGAAGATAGTTATCCTTGATGCCTATACGACCAACCCCGGAGACCTCAGCTGGGAGAAATTCAAAGAGTTTGGGGAGCTTAAAGTTTATGACAGAGGCATAAAAAATGATTTGCAGGAAAGTATAGAAAGAATTGCCGATGCGGATGTGGTTATTACCAACAAGGTACCTATAAAAGAAGAACTCTTGGCAGCCTGCCCTAATATAAAATACATAGGAACACTTTCTACAGGTTATAACATTATAGATCTTGAGGCTTGCAAGTCAAGAGGTATACCGGTATGCAATGTACCAAGTTACAGTACCAAGGCGGTTGCTCAATTTACCATGGCACTTTTACTTGAAATCTGTCATCATGTAGGAGAGCATAGCGATATAGTACACTCAGGCGGCTGGGAAAGAAGTGTTGATTTTTGCTTTTGGAACTATCCCTTGATAGAGCTTTCATCCAAAACCATAGGTATAATAGGTTTTGGTAAAATAGGTCGGGAAGTGGCAAAACTTGCCAATGCCTTTGGTATGGAGGTACTTGCATACTCCAGAACCGAGTATGAGGAAGGAAAAAAATTGGCAAAATACGTTGACTTGGATACCTTACTCGCCTCATCCGATATTATTTCCCTGCACTGTCCTCTCTTTCCTGAAACAAGGGGCATAATAAACAGTGAGAAGATAGCCAAGATGAAGAACGGTGCAATACTGCTCAATACTTCAAGAGGTCCTTTAATAGTTGAAGAAGATGTGGCAAATGCTCTAAATAGCGAAAAATTATACTATTATGCTACAGATGTTGCAAGCAGAGAACCTATAAGGGCTGACAATCCTTTGCTCAAGGCTAAAAATTGTATAATAACCCCTCATATAGCCTGGGCTGCAAAAGAAACCAGAGCAAGGCTTATAGGCATAGTATATGATAATTTAAAGGCATATATTGAAGGCAAAATGCAGAATAATGTAGCCAAGTAAGGGGGAATTATGTTAATTTTAACAAAAGAAGATATTGCGGTGGTCTGCTCCATGGAGGATGCGATAGAAGCTGTAAAAGAGGCTTTTATTGTACATAGCGAGGGCAGTGTAAAAGTGCCTTTAAGAATAAATATAAGGTCGGACAAATATAACGGAAATATGCTTTTTATGCCGGCTTATTGTGAAAAAAAGGATGCCGCCTCATTAAAGATCGTAAGTGTGTATCCGGATAATAAAGAAAAAAACCTTCCAAGTACACCGGCACAGGTGCTTTTAATAGATCCGACTACGGGAATAGTACTAAGCATAATGGACGGAACCTATATCACCGCTCTGAGAACAGGAGCAGCCAGCGGAGTGGCTTTTTCTGTATTGGCAAAGCCTGAGTGTAAGACAGGAGCCTTAATAGGAACGGGAACGCAAGCTGCCATGCAGCTTGAAGCCATGATTGTAAGTAAAAATCCCAAACTTGTGAAAGTATACAGCAGAAACAAAGATAGACTTAATAATTTTGTAAAAAACATGAGTACCAAATTCAAGTCTAAAGCTGTGGAGCTTGTAGCTTGTGAGAGTGCGGATGCGGCAGTGAAAGATGCGGATATTCTGATTACAGCCACTAATTCCGACAGACCTTTATTCAGTGTAGAGTCATGCAAACCGGGACTTACTATAAGTGCGGTAGGTTCGTTTACAAGGCAGATGCAGGAACTTGATACTACAGTGCTTAAAAAAGCTTCAAAAATCTATTATGATGATAAAGAGGCCATGCTTGAAGAGGCGGGAGAGATTATAAAAGCCTTGGAAAATCGTGATATAGACGAGAAAAAATTTAGCGGAAGTCTGGGTGAGGCTTTAGCCGGGAAGATAAAGTTAAGAGAAAATGATGAGGAAATCATTGTTTTTAAAAGTGTAGGACTTGGAACACAGGATTTGGTAACGGCAAAGCAGGTATATGATAATGCGATTTCTAAAAACATAGGAAAATATATAGACATAGGCTAGTTTTATCAGCACTTTTTGTTATAATAGACGGTATACTGTTTTTAAAAATAGGATTAATATTTATGACATAAGGATTAAAATTTAATACTTATGCTAGATGATACTTGAAATATTATGAAAGTGTTGCTAAAATAGCAATTACGATATATTTTAGTAATATATTTGTAACTAAATATATTTATATGCTGTTTATGATATCATAGAGTGTAGTATCTTAAGGCAAGCACGTCGTAGATGATCCTTATGTTGTTGTAACAAGTTGTAACTAAATATAATATATCTATGGGGGGAACTGACATGTTTAATCGAGGTAAAGAAAATAATAATGTATCGGAATTCAATAAGATAGATACTATTTTAGGCGAAAGTGCAGTGCTTGAGGGCGTTATAAAAACTTCAGGTACTACAAGAGTAGACGGAAGGATCAAGGGAGAGGCGAAGTCCGAAGGTCTGCTTATTATAGGTGAAAGCGGTTATATAGAGGGTGATGTTACTGCAGAGGCTATGCTTATAGCAGGGCAGGTAAAAGGACAGATACACGTAAAAGATAGGTTGGAGATAGCAGATACAGGTAAGGTTACAGGTGATATATATACCAAGAAACTTGTTATATCCGAGGGTGCCGCCTTCGAAGGCAAGTGCGTAATGACCGAAGAAAAAGTAGTAGTTAAGACTCCAACCCCTGTTGATAAAGGAAATGATATAAACGATGGACAAAAGAGAGTGGGAACTAATTAAGCAGGAGTATTTAAAACCTGCTAAAAAGAAAGAAACGGAGAAGGAAAGGAAAGGGTTTACAATTATATTCTTTTCCAACACCTCCAAATTAAAAAAACCGTTTCAAATTTTTATACCGAGAAAGTTGATATGGGGAGTTTCTGTAGTAGCTGTTGCAGCATTTATAGGAGCCGGACTCGGTTTTGGAATTAATATGAATTTAAAAAGCGAGGCTGACAAGAGAGCTGCTCTCAATGTGGAATTACAGCAGTTACAGACTCAGCAGAATAACCTTATCTCGGAAAATCAAAATTTGAAGATATCCATACAGGATAAGAATATCCAGATTCAGGACATGGGCTCTATCAACTCAGACAATATGCAAAAGCTTGCGATGTTGTATGAAAGAGAAAATGAGATACGTACTGAGCTTGGATTAGAACCGCTTGGTGAGATTTCAACAACCTCGGATGCTACCGAGGCCTCTACTTTGAACCATTATGATGTTCCGGAGGCTGATGATATGTCCTTTAATGGTAGTAACTCGGAAGGTGACTACAAGGCGACATTGCTACTTGCACAAAACAGTTTAAATGAACATCTTGCCAACTATGATTCCTACGAAGTAATAATCCAATCTGAGCAATATAAACAAGCACAAAGGGAAAAGGAAGAGGCTGCTCTAAGACAAAGCATAGTAAGTTATGCAAAGCAATTCTTAGGCGGCAGGTACGTATATGGAGGCAGCAATCCTAATACAGGTACAGATTGTTCCGGGTTTACCAGCTATGTGCTTAGAAATGCCTCAGGAGTATATATAAACAGAACTGCCGCCTCTCAAGCTACTCAAGGCAAGTCTGTGGATATAGACCATGCACAGCCCGGTGATTTAATATTCTACAGCGGTGGAGTAGGTATAAATCATGTGGCTATGTATATAGGAGAAGGTAGAGTAATACATGCCTCCAATGAAAAAAACGGTATAATGATATCAAGATGGAATTATAGAAACCCTGTAGTGATCAAGGATATGCTTTCCCAGTATTATTAAAAAGTAATAATTCGGATAAGTGGATGTATATGCATAATATGACGATTGAAATAATGCTACCGCAATCCAACCGGCTTTAGACGGTGGGTTAAGGTAGTGTAAGAAAAAACAATAGGGCAGGGACTGCCCGAATTAACGCCTGTGGAGATAGTAGGTTGCGAGGTCAGTGAAGCAGGAAGCCCATAGGCTTTAGACTATGGGTAGTTCACAGCCTGCTTTCGAGAAGAATGTTATGCATATATTTTTTTAGCATAGGGAGTTTGAGAAATATATATAGAATACAGCAAAAAGCAGCACAAAATAACTGTAGATCGGTTTTGGCGATGTAACTCTTAATTAATAAGCTTTATTAAAAGTATATGAAAAGCAAAAGACTGCCGATTAAAGCAAGTATCATAAGCTTTAATACAGCAGTCTTTTATTTTGTCAGGCTTTTACTGCCTCGTACTCGTTATTTTCTTCAAATTGTTTTACTACAAAAGAACATACAGGCTTTATCTTTACATTTGCTTCTACCGCTGCATCGACCAGTACTTGCAAAAGTTTCTTTGCAAGTCCCATCCCTTTATATTCAGGGTCTACAAAGGTATGGTATGCATACCATATCCCGTCTTTTTCATAGCAGGTACACTCTCCTATAAAAACATCATCATCATAGCAGGCGGAGCGAAGATTCTCCTTTTCATATATGATGCGAATCATAGTAATTACTCTACTATATAGGGTTTGAGCTTTTCCAATATTTCGTCAGCATTATTATCCGCATGGATATTCAAGTCTATCGGCTTTGAAAGGTCTAAGCTGAAAATTCCCATAATAGACTTGGCATCTATAACATAACGTCCCGATACCAAGTCAAAATCCACATTAAATTGAGATAAATCATTGACAAAGGACTTAACCTTATCTATAGAATTTAATGAAATACGAACAGTTTTCATAGTTAACCTCCTAAAAATAAAAATATATAATACAAATAAAGATAATAGTATGGTACATACAAAGAGAATTAAAGTCAAGAGTTAGTTTTTAGAAGATTTACTGAAATAAGCTTTTTTTGAATTAATTATTAGTTTTTGTGACGAAGATGAATTCCGGCGGTAGCCTGATAGATATACATGTATAATATACACCTGAAAGCAAGCTTTCATTTGGTATATTATACATGTATATCTAAACTACCTGAACTGTAACGCCTTATCTTTGTCAGGGAAAGCGATGTTTATATTTTATTGTCAAATTGATTATTATATGCTAAAATCAAGAAAATAGTGCGACATAAACAAAATATATGAAAAATTTATATTTTATTATGCAACTAAGTTTATGATTAAGGAGGGATATGGAAGGTGAGGTGCATTAAGATACTAAAGTATGAGTCCTGTTAGATGAACCCCTACAAAGTAAGAAGTAGGGGTTTTTAGTGCTTACAAAGGGCTTGGTATCAAAAATATATATGTTAAATCATAAAAGCGGCACTTGCCGCATAAAAGGAGAAAGTGATGAGTAAGGAAAGAAAGAGTATTTTAAGTTTGATGCTGCTTATATTGGCAGTAATAGGCTTTGGCTATCTGACATATGTAAGTCTTCCGAAGATTAAATTAGGTCTTGACCTGGCAGGAGGTGTGAGTATAACTTACAAAGCCAAAGAAGCAAATCCGAGCGATACGGATATGGATGATACGGTATATAAACTGCAACAAAGAGTAGAGGGGTACTCAACAGAGGCGGAAGTATACAGAGAAGGTAATGATCGTATAAATATAGATATTCCGGGAGTATCGGATGCCAATAAGATATTGGAAGAGCTTGGTAAGCCGGGCTCACTTGTATTTATAGATTATGAGAACGGTCAGCAGGTAATCACCGGTGATCAGGTAAAAAGTGCCGAAGCGGTAACATCTAAGGAAAACAGCAAGACAGTGTATTATGTGAAACTTACGCTTACAGATGACGGTGCAAAGGCTTTTGCTGAAGCGACTACAAGGCTTGTAGGTAAGAATATAGCTATAATATATGATAATACCGTAGTATCCAATCCGGTAGTGCAGGTACCTATAACCAACGGTGAGGCGACAATTACAGGTATGGAAACTGCAGAAAAGGCTGAACAGTTAGCTTCTACCATTCGTATAGGTTCACTTAAGACAGAGCTTGTAGAGTTAAGAAGTAATGTAGTAGGTGCAAAGCTCGGTCAGGAGGCAATCTCTACAAGCCTTAAGGCGGCTGCAATCGGATTTGCAATACTTATAGTATTTATGCTTATAGTATATGCCGTTCCGGGTCTTGCATCAGTACTTGGACTGACTTTATATGTAGAACTTGTTGTATGCTTACTTGCAGCCTTTAAGCTTACACTTACCCTGCCGGGTATAGCAGGTATAGTCCTTTCTATAGGTATGGCGGTAGATGCCAATGTAATTATATTTACCCGTATAAAAGAAGAGATAGGAGGCGGAAAGAGCGTTGATGCGGCTATTAAGGCGGGATTTTCAAAGGCGCTTTCAGCTATTATAGACGGAAATATTACAACCATCATAGCTGCAATAGTACTTTTTGCACTAGGTTCAGGTACTGTAAAGGGCTTTGCGACCACACTTGGACTCGGTATCGTAGTATCAATGTTTACCGCACTCTTTATCACAAGAACGGCACTCAACTCCTTCTATGTGCTTGGAGCTAAGAATGCCAAGTTATATGGAAGTAAAAAGGACGACAAGGTAATAGACTTCCTTTCAAAGAGATATTTATTCATGGGAGCTTCAGTACTTGTTATAATAGCAGGTATAGTTACTGTAGGCATGAATGAGATGAAGACCGGATCTAAGTTTAATTACGGCATAGATTTTAAGGGCGGTACCTCTACCAATGTTACCTTTAATGAGAATTTAAGTCTGGAGGATATATCTGCAAGGGTAGTACCTGTAGTAGAGACTGTAACTCATGAGGCAGGTACACAGACTCAAAAAGTAGAAGGAACCAATGAGGTTATAATTAAGACTAGAGAGCTTAGCCTTGAAGAAAGAGATGCATTAAATAATGCTTTGGTACAGAGTTTCGGAGTAGATGCGGAAAAGATTACTGCGGAAAATATTTCGGCAGCGGTAAGTACGGAAATGAAAAAAGATGCTATATGGGCAACTGTATGGGCAACACTGCTTATGCTTATATACATATTTATCAGATTTAAGAAGCTCAGCTTCGCACTCGGCTCAGTACTGGCACTTATACATGATGTACTTATACTTGTAACCTGCTATGCGATTGCAAGATGGAGCGTAGGTTCTACATTCATAGCTTGTATACTTACCATAGTGGGATATTCTATCAATGCTACAATAGTAATATTTGACAGAATGCGTGAGAATCTTGGAAATATGAAGAAGAATACAACTAAGGAAGAGATAGTAAACTTAAGTATTACACAGACTTTAAGCAGAAGTATCAATGCTTCCTTAACTACCTTCATCATGGTATTGGTGCTTTATATTATGGGAGTTTCTTCTATAAGAGAGTTTGCACTTCCTATCATGGTGGGAATTGTTGTAGGTACATATTCTTCAGTTTGCCTTGCAGCTTCAATCTGGTATATGTTTGATAAGCTTGAAACTAAGAGTAAAAAATAAGATCTAAGGATTGGGAATGAATTATAAAATAGTAGCAAAAAGTGGCAGAGCAAAATCTGCCACTATGCATACGGTACACGGAGTTATAGAAACGCCGGTGTTTATGAACGTCGGAACGGTTGCAGCCATAAAGGGTGCGGTATCAACCGATGATCTTCAGAAAATAGGTACACAGGTAGAGCTTTCCAATACCTACCACCTTCATGTCAGAACCGGAGATGAGATAATAAAAAAACTTGGCGGTTTACACAAATTTATGCATTGGGATAAGCCTATATTGACTGATTCCGGAGGCTTTCAGGTATTCTCGCTTGCAAAACTCAGGAAGATATCCGAAGCCGGAGTAGAGTTTAATTCACATATAGACGGCAGAAAGATATTTATGGGACCTAAGGAAAGTATGCGTATACAATCCAATCTTGCTTCCACCATAGCTATGGCATTTGACGAGTGTCCTCCGGCACTGGCGAAAAAGTCCTATATTAAAAATTCCGTAGACAGGACTACAAGGTGGCTTAAGATATGTAAGCAGGAGATGGAGAGGCTTAACGGACTGGAAGATACTATCAATAAAGAGCAACTTCTTTTCGGTATCAACCAGGGGGCAATATATGAGGATATCAGAATAGAACATGCAAAAACCATATCAGAACTTGATTTGGACGGTTATGCCATAGGAGGTCTTGCAGTCGGAGAAAGCCATGAGCAGATGTATAGAATACTGGACGAGACAGTTCCCTATCTGCCTGAAGAAAAACCTACCTACCTTATGGGAGTCGGAACTCCGGCAAACATACTTGAAGCGGTTGACAGGGGAGTTGATTTTTTTGACTGTGTATATCCTACAAGAAACGGAAGACATGGGCATGTGTATACCAACAGAGGTAAACTCAATTTATTTAATAAAAAATACGAGTTGGACTCACAACCTATAGATGAAGCTTGTGCCTGTCCAACCTGCAAGTCTTATTCAAGGGCTTATATAAGGCATCTGTTAAAGGCTAAAGAAATGTTGGGGCTTAGACTGTGCGTATTGCATAATTTGTATTTTTATAATACAATGATTAGCGAAATAAGAGAAGCTATAAGGTCGGGAAACTATGCCGAATACAAAGATAAAAAATTAGCTTCAATGTTACAAGAGAATAATAAGAAAGAGGTTTGATAATGCTGACACTTACATCAACGTCCGGGTCATTTATGAGCAGCCCTATATTTTGGGTAATCTACATCATATTTTTTGCAGGTTTGTTTTATTTTATGTCATATAAACCGCAAAAAAAGGAAAAAGAGAGAAAAGCAGCCCTTGTTTCAAGTATGGCGGTAGGAGATACGGTACTTACCACAGCAGGATTTTACGGTGTGCTTATAGATATTACCGATGATATGGTAATAGTGGAATTCGGTAACAATAAAAACTGCCGTATACCCATGAAAAAAGAAGCTATAATTGAAATTGAAAAGCCGGAAGCGGAATAAAAAAAGGGGATGTGAAAAAACTCGATTGAGTTTTTTCACATCCCCTTTTTATTCCACTCACCCTCCTACACTTATCGCTGTGTTAAACCGGTAGGCTCTGTGTAAATAAAGCTCTTTGTACTGAGCTCTTTGTAGCGGTTGATCCTCTGATAAAACGAGAAACAAATTACACAGATGAGGACTGTTTGAACGCAGCCCGCTGTTTTTTAGTGGGCAAGTAAGTTACACAGTCTGTGCTAATTTATCGAAGTTTTAGAAAGAGGATCGCAGGTAAGATCGAAGTACAAAGAGCTTTAATTATCTTACCACACGCCGCACATTAATAAGTTCACCATAATTTTAAAGATTTTTTATTAAAATTGTGATATAATCGTAACACATAATTTTACCTAATAATCCGATCCTTATACAGGTATTGCTAGCGGGTTGTACTCAAATAACCGCTTCTTATTTCAATCCTTACAGCATTTAGTGCTGTTGATAAAGTGAGTTGTGCGGTTTGTAAAATAAAGTCGCAACTTTATTGGCAGTACTGCGAGTATGATTGAAGTAGGAGTGTTTTTAATTTAATTGCTCATGTTATCGACAAATTATAGTAGGAGGCAAAATGAAGTTCTACAAAAAGATATGGTTTTGGGTGCTTATGCTTATAATAATGATAATAATTGCATATGCCTACATAAGTTTTATAAATAGAAAACCGGTAGTTAAAAAAAGTACCTACACGGGAATAGAAAACAGTAAATTTCCGGTAGTATACACTAAAATAGGTGATAAAAGAGTAAATCCCATGAACGGATACACGGAGGACATAGATAATGTGGCTCTTTTTGATACATTAACGGTACTTGATGAAGACAGAATATTTCATGGAGTTATAAGAAAGGGAAGCTTAGATATAAAGTCCTTGGAATACGAGATAAGAACAATGGACAGCTTAGAGCTTATAGACAAGGGAGAGATAAAGGAAATAACCGCTGATGACGGAACCGAGATGCTCATAGATTTTCCCATACAAAACCTTTTAAGTTACGACAGAGAGTACAGATTTGATTTAAAAGTCATACTTCAAGACGGTACACAGGTACATTACTATACAAGACTGCTTTGGGGCAAGGAGGTGCTGCTTAAGGAAATGCTTGAACTGGCAGACGATTTTTCCACAAAGAATTTTGATTATACAACAGCAAGAGAGAACACTATGTATCTTGAATCTGATGCGACAGGGGACAACAGTAACTTAGGAAGAGTTGATTTAAAAAGCAGTTTTGATCAGTTGACCTACAGAAATATGAAACCTGTACTTGTAGGCAGAAAATCTATGAGAGTTTCCATATATGACGGATATATAGGAGAGGTAAGTTTAGCATTTCTTTTGGAAGCCACAGATGAGAATGAAGAAAAACATACCTATGAGGTAAGAGAGAACTTCAGTTTCAGAAAAGGTCCCGAGCGTATATATATGCTTGACTATACCAGGACGATGAATGAGAAATTCTCGCCGGTAAGTACTACATTTGAGGATAATAAAATAAACTTGGGCATACATGATGATGGAGAGGTATCGGCAGTCAAAAGTGCAAATAATATATTCCATGCCTTTACAAGCAATAAGGAACTTTTCTTCATAGATGATAAAGGACTTAAGGCTAAAAAAATATATTCTTTGTTAAGTGATAACATTTACTCCGAAAATAATTTAAAAGTGCTTAATATCGATACCGAGGGCAATGTGAACTTTATGCAATACGGCTATATGAGTAACGGTTCGCATGAAGGACAGCTAGGAATACTTTTTCTAAAATATTCCTATACCGAAGACAAGATAAATGAGCCTATATTCATACCGCTCAACATCTCCTATGAAGAGATAGAAAACGGTGTAAAAGAATTAAACTATATGAATAATAATAATATATTGTATATAAAAATAGACAATGATATATACAGTATAGATATGAACACCAATTCATATAATTCATTGGCAATAGATCTGAAAAAAAATATGTATGCAATAAGTCCGCTTAAAAAAAGAATTGCCTGGAAGGCGGCTGACAAAGAAGTAGTGTACTTTATGAACCTTGATACAGATAATATAAGAGAAATAGCGGCAGAAAGCAATACCGCTATATATCCGAGAGGATTTATAGACTATGACCTTATACTGGGTATAAGAGATTTGGAGGTTGAACTGCCTGAGGGCTTATATGAAACACAAAATCCCTGCACCAAGATAGAGATAATAGATGACGGACTGAGTGTCCAGGTACAGTATGATATGGACGGTAACTTCCTTGATGATATCTTTGTGGATTCGGGTAGGATACATCTTAATGTATTTGCACGAAATGAGTATAATAAGCTTATAAAACAGTCGGAGGATACTATAGTATGCAATACCGATATAATGGCGGATAGTATGGATTCGGTAAATTCTCACATTTCTGATAAAAAGGCTAAATTATTCTTTCTGCAACTGCCTTCCAATGTAGGAGGCATGGAATATACAGTAGATGAGAGAGGTATATTGCACGAAGAGGGAGATAACCTTACTCTGGCGGTTACGGAAAAAGAGACTATATATTTAGTCTACGGCAAGGGAGAAGTAATAGGCATATATACGGAGCTTGCCAACGCTATAAAAGCGGCTTATGAGTTTAAGGGCAGTGTATGGTATAAAGGAATATTGCTTTATGCAAGAATAGGTTTACTTACCAATGCTGCAATGCCCAATCCGTCCGCTATAGCGGCAAATATAATAGAAAAAAGGACAAGCTCGGACAGCCTTGAACTAAAAGGTCTTATACTGAGGCAGGCACTTTACTATATAAAGAACGGTTACTATATAGTAGCGGATATGGAAGACAGGACAAGCTATATTATCTATGCCTATGATAATTTCAATGTATCAATGTATAACGTATCTTCAGGTCAGAATGAACTTAAGGGATTGGAAGAGGCGGCTGCATTTTTTGAAAGAGGTCAAAATGACTTTACGGCTGTGAAATATTAGATTAATATATAAGTGATTAACTTGCTTTACTAACTTGCATAAGCTATAATATGCATAATTTTGTTTTAAATTAGTTATGGTTCAGGTAGTAGAGATATATGTATAATATACCAAACGAAAGCTTGCTTTCAGGTGTATATGATATATGTATATCTATCAGGCTGACGCCTGAATTCATCTTCGTCTGATTTATAGATAAAAATTAAATATTTTCAGTTTTTTTGACGAAGATGAATGACCTATCTGAACTGTAACTTAAATTAGGAAGGACTGTTATGGAAGATTTATTCAGTAAATTGGAAAGTTTGGCACAAAGTACGGTAGATAAGGGTGTTAGAATTAAGGATATAGCTAAATTGCAGCTTGAAATAGAGTCGGAAAACTCATTAATTAAGTCATATAAACAGATTATAGGAGAATATGTGGCAAGTCATAGACTTTTGCCGGAAGACGAGATAGTTGTTGAGCAGATTTCAAAAATTCTGGAGTCTCAAGAAAAGATTTCAAATTGCAAGAAAAAGATTAAAGTACTTAAATCCGGTTTATAGTAGTAAGATGCTAAGGGCATAACTTTGGAGGGGAAAGATGAAAAAATATATTGACATGAATAAAGAAGAATTACAAGCTGTATATAAGGCGTTGGAGGCAGAGTACGAAGACGCAAAAAAACTGGGCTTAAAACTTGATATGAGCAGAGGTAAGCCGGCAAGCGATCAGCTTGATATATGTACGGATATGCTTAGTGTGCTTGCAAATGAAACAAATTTCGTAGGAGAAGACGGAGTGGATTGCAGGAACTACGGAGTTTTGGACGGTATTGTAGAAGCCAGAAGACTTATGGCAGATATGGTAGGAGTCGATAAGGATGAGATCATAGTATACGGTAACTCCAGCCTTAATATAATGTATGATACCGTAGCAAGATCTTATCATCACGGAGTGTTAGGCTCCACACCCTGGATCAAGCTTGACAAGGTTAAGTTTATTTGTGTGGTTCCGGGCTACGACAGGCACTTTGGGATACTTGAATATTTCGGCATAGAGCCTGTGCTTGTACCTATACTTAAAGACGGTCCCGACATGGACATGGTTGAAAAACTGGTGTCGGAGGATGAAAGTATCAAGGGTATCTGGTGTGTGCCCAAGTACTCCAATCCTACAGGTAATTCATACTCTGATGAAGTGGTGAAAAGATTTGCCGCTCTAAAGCCTAAGGCTAAAGATTTCAGGATTTATTGGGACAATGCTTATGCACTGCATCATCTTTATGATAATGGAGATGAGATTTTAGAGATACTTTCCGAGTGTAAAAAAGCCGGAAACGAAGATATGGTATACGAGTTCATGTCCACCTCAAAGATAAGCTTTTCAGGTGCAGGACTTGCAGCTATGGCTACCTCAAAGGCTAATAAGGCTGAGATACTTGGACAACTTAAGTTCCAAACCATAGGGCATGATAAATTAAACCAGTTAATGCATGTAAGATATTTTAAGAATATAGCCGGTGTAAAGGAGCATATGAAGAAGCATGCGGCACTTATAAGACCTAAGTTTGAAATAGTGGATGAGGTATTAAATAGCGAGCTTGCAGAACTTGGAATAGCATCATGGACCAAGCCGAACGGAGGATACTTTATATCTTTTGATGTGCTTGGCGGCTGTGCTAAAGAAATAGTCGGAAAATGCAAAGAAGCGGGAGTAGTTTTGACTTCTGCCGGTGCAACTTACCCTAACGGAAAGGATCCGGAAGATAAAAATATTCGTATAGCACCGAGTTTTCCTACTGTGGATGAGCTTAAAAAGGCGGCTGAGCTTCTTGCACTTTGCACCAAGCTTGTCTGTGTAAAGAAGCTTTTAGCTTAAGTTAAGAAAGGATGGATATAATTTTAATATATGGATGATAAGGATAGAGATGATGATGATAAGAAAGGACCCGGTAAAAAGTCGAATTTACAGACCGTAATAATGCTTTTAATAGCGGCAGCGGTAACATTTACACTGATGAGTATCGTCTCACATAACATAGGCAGACACGGCTCCAAGGAGCTTCCTTATAATGAATTTATGAAGCTTGTGGATCAAAGAGCTGTAGAGTCTGTCAATATAGGTAATACCGAGATAAAAATCAAAGTAAAGAAAGATACTGAGGGTTATGATTCTGAGGTTACCTATATAAGTACCAGAGTGGACGAGGATCCGGGGCTTATAGAAAGATTGTATAATGCGGATGTAAAAACTGTAAGGCAAAGACAGGATATGATGTCTTTCATGCTTTCGATAGTATCTTACTTTCTGCCGTTTATCATAATATTTGCGATAATGCAGCTCTTTATAAGACGAATGGGCTCAGGCGGTATTATGGGTATGAATAAGAGTAATGCCAAGGTCTATGTGCAAAAAGAAACCGGAGTTACTTTTAAGGATGTTGCCGGAGCGGACGAGGCTAAGGAGTCATTAACAGAGATCGTTGACTTTTTACATAATCCGACCAAATTCAATAAAATAGGTGCAAGACTTCCAAAGGGTGCGCTTTTGGTAGGACCTCCGGGTACGGGTAAGACCCTGCTTGCCAAGGCGGTAGCCGGTGAAGCTAATGTTCCCTTCTTTTCACTCAGCGGTTCGGACTTTGTGGAAATGTTTGTAGGTCTTGGAGCTTCAAGGGTAAGAAGTCTTTTTAAACAGGCTCAGGAGCAGGCACCTTGTATTATATTTATAGATGAGATAGATGCCATAGGTAAGTCCAGAGACTCCCGTATGGGCGGCAATGATGAACGTGAGCAGACTCTTAACCAACTCCTTTCGGAGATGGACGGTTTCGACTCATCAAAGGGGCTTTTAATACTTGCGGCTACCAACCGACCGGAGATTTTGGATCCGGCTTTACTTAGACCTGGAAGATTTGACAGAAGGGTCATAGTGGAAAGACCCGACTTAAAGGGAAGAGTTGCCATACTTAAGGTACACTCAAAGGGTGTGCACATGGATGAGACCGTAGACCTTGAGGCTATAGGCTTAGCCACTTCGGGAGCGGTAGGTTCGGATCTTGCCAATATGATCAATGAGGCTGCTATACTTGCTGTTAAGCATGGAAGACAGGCGGTAAGTCAGTCCGATTTATTTGAGGCTGTGGAAGTGGTACTTGTGGGTAAGGAAAAGAAGGACAGGATCATGAATCTTAAGGAAAGACGCATAGTGTCCTATCATGAGGTCGGTCATGCCCTTATCTCCGCCATACAAAAAAACTCCGAGCCGGTGCAAAAAATTACTATAGTACCTCGTACTATGGGAGCCTTGGGCTATGTAATGTATGTTCCCGAGGAGGAGACCTATCTTAAGTCGGATGCCGAACTTGAAGATATGCTTGTAAGCATATTTGGCGGGCGTGCAGCAGAGGAGATAGTATTCGGTTCCGTAACTACAGGCGCAGCAAATGATATAGAAAAGGCTACATCCATAGCAAGAGCTATGATTACTCAGTACGGTATGAGTAAAAAGTTCGGACTTATAGGCTTGGCTACACAGGAAGATAAGTACTTATCAGGCAGGACTGTTATGAACTGCGGTGATGATACCGCTACGGAAGTAGATAAAGAAGTTATGGATATGCTTAAGGTAGCCTATGAAAAGGCTAAGGCTATACTTAGAGATAACAGAAAGGTTATGGATAAACTTGCCGAGTTCCTTATAGAAAAGGAGACTATTACAGGTAAGGAGTTTATGGAGATATTAAGAAAAGAAAAGGGATTGCCGGAGCCGGTCAAAATAGGCAAGGCGATACTGGTATAGTTTGATTAATAAAAAAGGGGCTGTCGGGAAATACTGAAATTTAATCCCCACAGAACAAAATAGAAATATCCTGACAAATACAAGGCGTTTTGGCTTTGTGACTTTGTCAGGATATTTCGTTTTTCTATAATACTGTCTATTTTTTTTATCACAGTGGCGGAGTAAGAAAACTACTTGAGTTAGTTACAAAAGCGACAGGAATCTCTTTGTCTTTTAGTAAAAGAGTAAGAAAACTATCGCCTTGAGACGAACAGCCCAAACAATCGAGTATGAGGCTTTAGTCTACCTGCTCGATTAAAATAGTCAGAAACACCTAATACAGCCTCTTATACTCATAACGTGGCTCTGATGTAAGCTGTATTCCAAGCTTTTTAAATACCTTAATATCCACATCCGAAAGCATTACGGAAGTATGTACCTGACAACCTCTTAACTTGGGAAGTTGGTCAAGTGCAAGCTTAGCTCTTTCATTAAGTGCAGCCGACATAGAAAGCGCTATAAGTATCTCATCCGTATGCAGTCTTGGGTTGGTACTGCCAAGATATCTGGTTTTTAAGGTTTGTACCGGCTCTATTACCGTAGGTGAAATAAGGTGGATTTCCTTATCTATACCTGCCAGTGCCTTGGTCGCATTAAGTATAAGAGCAGCCGAGGCACCAAGCAGATCGGAGGTTTTGCCGGTTATTAACCTGCCGTCTGCAAGTTCCATAGCGGCAGCAGGTCCCTCACTGGTTTCAGCCTTGAGCAGGGCGGCAGATACTACCTTTCTGGCTTCGGTACTGATCTTAGCCTGTTTCATCAAAAGCTCTATTTTATATAATTCTTCAGGTTTACACTCCTCTTTTACCAGTCGGTTAAGTGAGCTGTAATACCTTCGTATTATTTCCTGTAAGCTTGCTTCTCTGCAAACCTCATCATCAAAGATACAATTACCTGCCATATTTACGCCCATATCTGTAGGAGATTTATAAGGACATTCTCCGAATATACCCTCAAAGATAGAGGTGAGCACGGGAAAGATTTCCACATCTCTGTTGTAGTTTACGGCAGTGGTATTGTAGGCTTCAAGATGGAAGGGGTCTATCATATTTACATCGTTAAGATCCGCAGTGGCAGCTTCATAAGCTATATTTACGGGGTGCTTCAGTGCCAGATTCCATATAGGAAAGGTCTCAAATTTAGCATAGCCTGCCTTTATGCCCCTTTTATGCTCATGGTAGAGCTGGGATAGACAGGTTGCCATTTTTCCGCTGCCCGGTCCCGGTGCAGTAACTATTACCAAGGGTCTTTCGGTTTTTATATAATCATTTTTGCCGTAGCCTTCTTCACTTAGTATAAGTTCTACATTGCTGGGGTAGCCGTCTATGATGTAATGCCTGTAAACTTTTATGCCTAGACTTTCAAGTTTTGCTTTGAATTTGTCGGCACTTTTTTGTGCTTCATAATGAGTTATAACGACAGAGCCTACATAAAGCTCCTTGGACCTGAATGACTGTATAAGTCTCAGTACATCCAGATCATAAGTTATGCCTATATCCGAACGTATCTTGTGCTTTTCTATATCTTTGGCAGAGATAACTATAACAAGTTCCGCTTGAGATGAAAGCTGCATAAGCATTTTGAGTTTAGCATCCGGCTCAAAGCCGGGCAGTACTCTTGCTGCATGATAGTCATCAAATAATTTACCGCCAAATTCAAGATAAAGCTTATCTCCGAATTTATCAATACGCTCTTTTATATGCTCGGATTGCATTTTCAGATACTTTTGATTATCAAAACCGATTTTCATAATATACCTCACATAAACAACTAATAAATATAAGGTTTAATTCTAGCATGACTATGATATAATGTAAACTGTAAGCTGAAAAGTATGTAAGTATTAAGGAGTTGTAAATTATAATGGCTGATGAAGAAAAGAAGATATTAAGCACAAGCTTTTATAAAGATAAGAAGAATAATTTGTATCAGATAATTTGTGAGGCATATGACTTGGAGAATAAGGAAAGAAAGGTGATTTATCAGGCTCTTTATGGAGATTTCTCAATTTATTCTCTGGATTATAAAAAGTTCTTCAGTAAAGGTGAGGAAGAATACTGTTTTGAAAAAGTCTCAAATGAGGACGTATCACTTATAGCTGCAAGGCAAAAATATGAAGTTGTTGCAGAAGGTAAAGCAAGTGCGGTAAACAGTACAAGTTCAAAGCAGTATCATATAAGTAATGTACTGGAGCTTTTTTTGGATGCAAGGTCATATTCCGAAAAAAGAAAGATACTTTCAGATAATAAAGATAATATAAGCCAGTCGGATCTTGACAGTATGTATGCGGTACTTGAAATAGCAAGTTTTGAAGGAGAGGCAAAGTATCAGGTTGAAAAGCTTATAAGGTATTTGGGTATGCAGGAACACTACGAGGGTTCCAGACTTAGAAGATAGAGGTAGAGGTTTTGGCATTTGTTATAGAAGATGAGTTAAAAAAACTTCCGGCTTCTCCGGGAGTATATCTTATGCATGATAAAAAAGATGAGGTAATATATGTAGGTAAGGCTATATCATTAAAGAACAGAGTAAGGCAGTATTTTCAGTCAAGCAGAGGGAAAAGTGCCACAATACAGCAGATGATAAGTCATATATGCAGATTTGAATACATTGTTACGGACTCCGAGCTTGAAGCCTTAATACTTGAAAATAACCTTATAAAAGAGCACAGACCAAGATACAATACCTTATTAAAGGATGATAAAACCTACCCTTATATAAAAGTAACGGTGAAGGAAGATTATCCCAGAATTATGCAAACAAGAACCCTAAAAAAAGACAAGGCAAAGTATTACGGACCTTTTTCCAGTGCTTTAGCAGTTAAGGAAACCTTGGACTTTCTGTGTAAGGCGTATAAAATAAGAACCTGTAACAGAGTGCTGCCAAGGGATATAGGTCTGCAAAGACCTTGTCTTGATTATTATATACATCAATGCGACGCCCCTTGCATGGATTATATTTCAAAGGAGAATTATCAAAAACAGGTAAAGCAGGCATTAGATTTCTTAAACGGTCATATAGACGGAGTTATAGATGATATTAAAAGTCAAATGCAAAAAGCTTCGGATGAACTTAGATTTGAAGATGCTCTAAAATACAGAGATTTGCTGAACAGCCTTTTGCATGTCGCACAAAGGCAAAAAATAAGCTCAGACAGTATAGATGACAGGGATATTATAGCACTGGCAAGAGATGAAAAAGATTCTGTGATTCAGATATTTTTTATAAGAGAGGGCAAACTTATAGGAAGGGAACATCATTATATACAAGCCCTCCCCGACCAAAAGAAGGAAGATATAGTAGAAAGCTTTATAAAACAGTTTTATTCGGGGACACCGTTTTTGCCAAAAGAAATACATTTGCAGTATACCATACCCGACCTTGAACTTATAGAAAAGTGGCTGTCTGAAAAAAGAAGAACAAGAGTAAGGCTTTTAGTACCTAAAAAAGGAGATAAAGAAAAGCTTTTGGAGCTTGCATATAAGAATGCGAAGATGGTGCTTGATAAGGACAGAGAAAAGCTTATAAGGGAAAGGGCAAGAACTGTAGGTGCCTTGGAGGAGCTTTCGGACTTGATCGGAATAAAAGACCTAAGCCGTATAGAAGCCTTTGATATATCCAACACAAGTGGTATAGAAACTGTGGCATCAATGGTGGTATTCCAAGACGCAAAACCCAAGAAAAATGACTATAGGAAGTTTAAGATAAGAACTGTGGTCGGACAGGATGACTATGCCTCTATGAGGGAGACAATATACAGGCGTTTTACTCATGATGATAAAGACTCTAAATTTGCCGTCTCTCCAAATCTTCTACTTATAGACGGAGGAAAGGGTCAGGTAAATATGGCAAAAGAGGTGCTTGATGAGCTGGGGATAAGCATACCGATATGCGGTATGGTAAAGGATGATAAGCACAGAACCAGAGGCTTGTATCTTAACAATAAGGAAATAGACATGGATATACGCTCCGAAGCCTTTCATCTGGTAGGAAGAATACAGGAAGAAGCACACAGGTTTGCCATAGAGTACCACAGAAGCCTAAGGTCAAAGACACAGGTAAAGTCGGTGCTTGAAGATATTAAAGGTATAGGCACGGTAAGAAGAAGGGCTTTGATGAAGCACTTTAAGGATATAAGCCTTGTAAAGGAAGCGGATATAGATACTCTTTCACAGGTGGAAAGCATGGATCTGAAATCTGCAAAGGCGGTATATGATTTTTTTCATAAATAAGGCATAAGTATCGGTATAAATCTTAAAAATATAGTCATGGGAGAATTTGCAGATGAAAAAAGTAAAAATTATAGTATCGGCAGGCATTTTTATGATTATAGCTGTGATAATATACCTATCCATCCCTAACGACAGGAA
>CAJPUK010000027.1 GCA_905373785.1 uncultured Johnsonella sp.
CTGACTGGACAAAGTATACATACTCAAAGTTCAGTAAAGAAAATATAGGCAGGGTTAAGATAGAAAGAAATCCGTTGTTTGATGAGTAATTAAATATTGTAAATAATTATTATTGGAAGCTTAAAAAAGATTATTGGGGTTAAAAGCTGAACATAGAATACGAGAAAAAGAGGAGTAATTATATATGAGCATAGACATGTATTTGGGTAATTCTTTATCACAATCAGGGTCTGTTACAAACAGATGTGAAAAACATATTCAAGACTATGAAGAGATAATAAAAATTATTTTTGAATTTGAGGCAACGGTTTTCAGTTTGCAGGGGGAAACATATAATTCCGCAAGAATGTATTTTTTAACCATGATTGCACCTATAGTGAAAACGGGGCGATTATTGTCAGAGCTTACATATAAACTGTGCAGGAAATTACCTGATAGTTTTGCAGCTTATGTTTATAACGGCGATTTAAGGGAAATAGATTTGGAAGAGAGTATAAGTGATTGTGATACACAAATTGCACGATTGCAGGATTTGATTGATTGGGCATTATTTTGTAAAAGACCCAGATATTTTTATATTGATGCATTAAGGATGTCACAAAGAGTTTGGCGAATTAAAAAAGCACGATTTGAGGAGTTATTATGCAGATTGAGAAGGTTTAATACAGAGTCGAAAGAGATATTTCAAGAAGCCGAGTATGTGAAGGATAATCTTATAAGAGCGATTAATCAGGTAAAGCAGCAAGCAAGTTTTAATCTTTCCACGAAGACATTTGATTTAAGCAACTTAGAAGATATGGATTCATTAAAATTTTTATTAATTATGTGGAAGGAAAAGGAGTTTTCAAAGGAAGAGAGGATATATAGAGAGAATTTACAGGAACAATTCGGATTTGATGCTGAAACTGCTCATATTTTAGTAAAGGTAAAAAGAGCCATAGATGATAAGTTTCATGATTTATCAGAAAAAGATAGAAGCTATATATTTAACCTAATCATGTCCAAACCAAGGTATGAAGGTAGTAAATGGGATGAAACATCAGGATATTTGGGGATGTATTTTTATAAGTATAAAATTAGAGGCAGTATCATAGAGACAGTACCTATGGAGTTGGATGAAGTATATGAGAGCCTAGGGATGAGTGAATCGGAATACCTGAAAGCCACCTATGCTATAACAATGCAAAACAGGATGTCGGCAACATTGGCATATTCAAGTAAGCAACTTGATGATGAAAATGATGCGGATTTTAATAAAAGACTTAGGGATAAATTTGATACGGAATTTATAGTTGCCCAAACTGTATTCGGTAATAAAATAAGCAGGGAAGAGTTTTATAAAATTTGGGACAGAAATCGTGAGAATTTTTACGCTAAGGCTGATTTTGCACATCAAGCTGCCACTATGGCGACCATACAAAATACTATGCCATTCAGAATGTCTAATCTAAATGGTTTATTACTACATGGGCGTTTTGATGCACATAGGTTTACAAATGAACTGTCAGGTTGGAGAGGAGATGCTACTATTCAAGCTGAAGCGAATCCAAGCTTAGGGAAAGATGATTATAAAGCTGATTTGGATGCGGATAATATTATTAATATTTATAAAAATTCTTCAAAGAGCTATCTTACAGTTGCCAACCAATACTATAGAGATATAGAGAGTGGTAAAATAAATAGAGCTGATGAATTTGTGAAGAATAACGGAATTGAGTATATCAAGAGAGAAATCTTAGTGGCATCTAAGGATATGAGTACAGATTATCTACCTAGAAAAAGTCGTTATGAGTTGGAAGAAAAAAGTATAACTATGGAAGAGTTAAAAAAGATAAATCCTATAGGATATAATTTTATCAGAAGTTTGGAAGAGCATCAAAATGAACTGGGAGAGTATACTTTTGAAGGAGTGGATTAATAAATGAAAAAGATAAAGATTGTATTAATGATCATCTTTTTGGCAGCTATAGGATTTATAATATACCTATCCATCCCTAACGACAGGAATGTATTTGATGAAATGTATTATGGCGAGGAGAGAATATTTCATGTTCCTTATGGGTATACGGTATTTTCTAAAATTCCTAATATAAAGGAAAGAATCAGAAAAGATGATGTATATGATGATATTCTTTTTGAGGAATATAGCGACAGTACGGAAATAGATGGGTTAATGTGGCATACTAATTTTTCATTTGAATTTTCAGAGAAAACATTTGCTATATCTTTTGGGAATTTGCTTAAAACCGGTGTAAGAATTTATGTTACACATAAATATTCTAAAAGTACAAGTGCTTTACACGAAGTTGTTTATATTATTGATATAAAAAACAAGTATGATATACAGCGTTATTACGATACTGATACCATAAAAAAATACTTAGATGAAGCCGATATTCCTGTAGAATCTATTAAAAAAGCTTCTGATAAGCTGCTTTACGATAAAGTTATATCTGACTGGACAAAGTATACATACTCAAAGTTCAGTAAAGAAAATATAGGCAGGGTCAAGATAGAAAGAAATCCGTTGTTTGATGAGTAATAAAGGAAATAATAAGGAGGTACAAATTGGCTATTATAAAAAGTACAAAAGAAACAGCAGAGGATATTGCTACTAAAATTTATAATTCGAGTAAAAAATTATCTACAGATACTTCTGTAAGCAGAGACTCTCAAACCACTATTTTAGGAAATGTGAAGGCTAAAGATGCCATTCGTGCTGAGAATGAAATCGCAAAAGAAATTGCGGAATTGATTTTTGATGCCGGCAATAAAATAAGCTCAGTTTGCAAAGAGTTCCAAAGAAAGGATGATGAATTGGGAGAGGCATTAGGTAATACAAGTATATCCGGCAAGGGGTTTAGTATAAATGAATAAAGATGATAATATTGAAGGCGGTAAAGAAAAACTTACTCAAGAATATGAGGAAGCACAAAATGAGCTTAAAGAATTAGTAAAACTGGAGAATGATTATTTAGATTATGTAAAAAAGGAAAGTATTTTATTAGATAAACTTAATAACAGGTATCGCAGTCCGGATAAAGATTATTCTACAGACGATTTGCTGGCTCAACAAAACATAGTAAAAAAACAATTAGAACTTGATAGGCCTGAGTTAGAGGAACAAATAAAAAGAATAGAAAGTCAACTTGAAGAGTATAATGAAAATAATGATTGTGAAGAATAAATACTTAAAATCATATGTTTATAAAAAGGAGACAATATGCTAGGTATCACTATAAAAGAACTTATAGATAATCACGAACTTAAAAACATGACACCTGAGATAGATACAGAGGGGATAATATTAAGCCACCCTGATGTTAACAGACCCGCCCTGCAGCTTGCAGGATTTTTTGCCCACTTTGACTCCGAAAGAGTACAGATCATAGGTCATGTGGAGCAGGAGTACATACTGCAAATGGATGAAGCGGTAAGAAGAGAAAGATATGATAAGCTTTTGTCTTATAAGATACCCTGTATAGTGTATGCAAGAGGTATAAAGCCCGATCAGGATATGCTTGAGCTTTGTAATCATTACGAGGTTCCCTGCCTTGTTACAGAGCAGACCACTTCCGACTTTTTGGCAGAGCTTTTAAGGTGGCTTAAGGTCAGACTTGCTCCTTGTATAGGTATACATGGAGTGCTGGTGGATATTTTCGGCGAGGGTGTACTGATAATGGGTGAAAGCGGCATAGGAAAGAGTGAGGCGGCACTGGAGCTTATAAAAAGAGGACACAGACTGGTATCGGATGATGTTGTGGAGATAAGGAAGGTCTCAGAAGCTACACTTATAGGCTCCGCACCGGATATTACCAAGCATTTTATAGAGCTTAGAGGAATAGGTATCATAGATGTAAAAGCACTTTTCGGAGTAGAAAGTGTTAAGGATACTCAACAGATAGATATGGTAATAAAGCTTGAGGACTGGGATAAGGAAAGAGAATATGACAGACTCGGACTTACCAGCCAATATACAGAATTCTTGGGAAATAAGATCGTCTCACATACTATTCCGATAAGACCGGGCAGGAATCTTGCAGTAATTTGTGAGGTGGCTTCCGTAAACCACAGGCAAAAGAAGATGGGATATAATGCAACCGAGGAGTTGTATAAGAGATTTCAAGCTAATATAGGTAAGAAAAATCCGTTGTTTGAAAAATAAAGGAGCTTAAATGGGTTTAATAGAAGAACTTAAAAATATACTGGGTGATGAAGGTGTAAAACTTGAAGAAGCAATGAGCAGGCACACAAGTTTTAAAGTGGGCGGAAATGCACAAATATTTGTAGAGCCAAAGGATGAAGAAGCACTGAAAAGACTGCTTGAGCTTATAAATACGGAAAAAATTAATTATTATGTAATAGGAAACGGCAGTAATATGCTTGTAAGTGATAAAGGTTACAAGGGAATCATCATTTCCATGCTTAAATTTACTTCCCCAAGCCTTATAGAAAACGAAAGTATTACGATAAGTGCGGGAAAAACACTTAAAGAACTTACAGAACTTGCCTGCGGGAACTCACTAAGCGGTCTGGAATTCGCATACGGTATACCGGGAAGTGTAGGCGGTGCGGTCTTTATGAATGCCGGAGCCTATGATGGAGAGATAAAAGAAGTGCTTGATAAGGTAAAGGTTATGGACAAAGAGGGGAAGGTACTAAGCCTTAATGCAGGTGAACTTGACCTAAGTTACAGGCACAGCAATATAGAAGAAAAGGGTTATATAGTACTGGAAGCAAAATTTAATCTTAAAAAGGCTGATAAAGCCTCTATATGGGAAAAGATGCAGGAGCTTATGGCAAGGCGTATAGACAAGCAGCCGCTTAATTTCCCCAGTGCCGGATCTACTTTTAAAAGACCTGAGGGTTATTTTGCCGGTAAGCTTATAGATGATGCCGGACTTAGAGGCTACTCAATAGGAGGCGCCAAGGTATCGGATAAGCATTGCGGGTTTATAGTAAATGCCGGTAAGGCAAGTGCGGATGAAGTGTATTCTTTAATAGCTTATGTAAGACTTAAGGTCAAGGAAAAGTTTGATGTGCAACTTGAGCCTGAAATTAGAGTTCTGGGAGAATTTCAATGAAGTTTATAATCATGACAGGCATGAGCGGCTCCGGCAAAACAGTAGCTCTAAAAGCCCTGGAAGACTACGGTTATTACTGTGTTGATAATATACCGGTACAGCTTATAACGGGATTTGCAGACCTGCTTGCAGACAGTAAAAAGTCAAATCCCGGAGCGGTTTTGGGTATAGATATAAGAAATGCCGGAGAGCTTGCAAGTATGAAAGAAGTGCTTAAAACTTTGGATGAGAAGAGTACGGACTATGAAATAGTTTTTCTTGATGCTGATGATGAGGCTTTGATAAAAAGGTATAAGGAAACCAGAAGAAGTCATCCTCTTGCAAAAGGCTCAAGGCTTGAACTTGCAATAGAAAAAGAAAGAAAAGAGCTTGATTTTTTGAGGGAAAGGGCAAGTATGGTTCTTAATACAAGCCATATGCTTGCCAAGGAACTGAGAGAAGAAATCTATAAGCTTTTTGTAGAAGGTATCACACCTAATAATTTATATATCAATATTTTATCCTTCGGTTTTATATACGGCATACCGAGTGATGCCGATTTGGTGTTTGATGTAAGATTTTTGGCAAATCCTTTTTATGAAAAGGCTCTAAGGTTAAAAACCGGTGAAGATGAAGAGGTCAGAGACTATGTTCTCAGCAAAAATACCTGTAAAGAATTTTTGAAAAAATTAGAAGATTTGATAAGTTTTTTGATACCGGAATATATAAAGGAAGGCAAGACTCAGCTTGTTATAGCTATAGGATGCAGCGGAGGACAGCATAGGTCTGTAACTATAGCCATAGAGCTTGCTAAAATATTAAGCAAATTTCCGAGAATAGGAATAAAAACCGATCATAGAGATGTTTTGAAGAATCTAAAGAGGATAGTGTGATGTCATATTCGTCAAAGCTTAAAAGAGAGCTTAGCAGTGTTATACCTTTGGCAAGACATTGCGATATCGCCGAAATAACAGCCTTAACTATGTATATTGCCAAGTTTGAGATAAGTGAAGATAAAATAAAAAGCATTATATTTAGTACTGAATCTCATGACATAGCTATAAAATACTTTACATTATTGGCAAAAACATTTAATATAGGTAATGATATCGTAGTAAGAAAAATTGATTCTTTTAGTAAAAAGGGTACATATAGACTGGTCTTGGAAGATGAAGGGCTGATAAAACAGATACTCCTAACCTGTAAATTTCCGGAAAAATTTAAGGACATAAGAAAAGAGTATAATGTAGGCAGTTCAATCGTTTTAAGACAAAGTTGCTGTAAGAGAGCATTTGTAAGAGCTGCTTTCTTGGCAATAGGCTCTTTGTCCGACCCACAGAAGGCTTATCATTTTGAGTTAAGTTTAGGTTCGGAAAAAGAAGCCGAGAGCCTTAAAAAAATAATAGAAGCTTTAGGTATAGAGATTAAGTTTATTATAAGAAAGAAAAACTATGTACTTTACCTTAAAGAAGCTGAGCAGATATCGGAGATTTTGAGATTGATGGAAGCACCGCTTGCACTTATGGATTTTGAGAATACCAGAATAGTAAAAGATGTAAGAAATTCTGTAAATCGAAAGCTTAACTGTGAGGTTGCCAATCTTAATAAGACTGTAGTAGCTTCTCTAAAACAGGTGGAGGGCATAGAGCTTATAAGAGAAAAACTTGGTCTTGAAAGTTTACCTCAAAATCTTAAAGAAGTAGCCTATCTAAGACTTGAGTATCCGGAAGCTTCACTGAAAGAATTAGTTGAGAGAATGGATGGAAAGGTAGGGAAGAGCGGAATTAATCATAGATTGCGTAAACTTTTGGAGATTGCACAAAATTTAATGCCACAGAGCACCTAGCTTAAAATTGATATACAATGTATTAAGGAGAGAAAAATGATTAGAAAAAATGTGAGTATAGGAAAAGGGGTTGGAACGGATTCGAGGCCGGTAGCCATATTGGTACAGACTGCGAGCAAGTTTAAGAGCAGTATACATATTGAGACAGAAGAAAAGAAAGTCAATGTGAAAAGTATTATGGGGCTTATGACCTTGTCATTTACAGAAGGTCTCAACATGATGCTGGAAGCTGACGGAGAAGACGAAGTTGCTGCTGTAGAAGCAATATCTGCTTACCTTGCAAATAGTTAGTCGAAACAGCTTAAGAGTACTATAAAGCAGGAGACCCATTTATTTTAGCTAAAGGGTAGTTCACCAAAGACAAATCTAAGACGGGATGGTAAAGTGCCATGCCGTTTTTATAATATAAGGAGAAATAATGGCTTTTGTAAGTTTACACACACATACCGAATATTCGCTTCTTGACGGTTCCGGCAAGATAAAGGAAATGGTAGCAAGGGCGAAAGAGCTTGGAATGTCCGCCCTTGCCATAACCGACCACGGAGTTATGTATGGTGTGATTGATTTTTATAAGGCGGCTAAGGAGGCAGGTATAAAGCCTATAATAGGTTGTGAAGTATATGTCAGCCCCGGCTCAAGGTTTGACAGGGAAAGGGTGCATGGAGAAGACAGATACTATCATTTGATTCTGCTTGCAAAAAATAATACCGGATACTCAAACTTAATGAAACTTGTATCAAGAGGTTTTACAGAAGGCTTTTATTATAAACCCAGAGTGGATCATGAGGTTTTGGAGAAGTATCATGAGGGAATTATAGCCTTGTCAGCCTGCCTTGCCGGAGAGGTATCAAGATACCTTTCAAGAGATATGTATGAGGAGGCTAAGAAGGCTGCTCTAAGATATAGGGATATTTTTGGAGAAGGAAATTTTTACCTTGAACTTCAAGACCATGGAGATCTCCTTCAAAAAAAGGTTAATCAAGCCATGCTTGAGCTTAGTAAGGATACAGGAATAAAACTTGTTGCGACCAATGATGTGCATTACACCTATGAAGAAGATGCAAAGGCACATGATATACTTCTGTGTATACAAACAGCAAAAAAGGTACATGATACTGACCGAATGAAGTATGAAGGAGGGCAGTTTTTCCTAAAATCCGAGGAGCAAATGAGAAGGCTCTTCCCCTATGCTACTGAGGCGGTAGACAATACCGGACTGATAGCCGATGCCTGCAACGTGGAACTGGAGTTCGGAGTTACCAAACTTCCTATGTATGATGTACCTAAGGGTTACGGAGCGTATGAGTATCTTGAGAAACTCTGTAAAGAGGGACTTGAAAAAAGATATGAAAATCCCGGCAAAGAGCTTACAGACAGACTTGAGTATGAGCTTAAGGTTATAAAAGATATGGGCTATGTTGATTACTTTCTTATAGTCTGGGATTTTATCAACTATGCCAAGTTAAGCAACATACCTGTAGGTCCGGGAAGAGGTTCGGCAGCAGGAAGCTTAGTATCCTATACCTTAGCCATTACCGATATAGATCCTATAAAGTATCAGCTTCTTTTTGAAAGATTCTTAAACCCCGAAAGAATATCCATGCCGGATATAGACATAGACTTTTGCTATGAAAGAAGACAGGAGATCATAGACTATGTAGTAAGAAAATACGGCAAAGACAGGGTTTGTCAGATAATAACCTTCGGTACTCTACAGGCAAAGGGAGTTATAAGAGATGTCGGAAGGGCTTTGGATTTAAGTTATGCAAGGTGTGATACTATAGCCAAACTTATACCCGCAGAGCTTGGAATGAACCTTGAAAAGGCTTTGCTGCAAAGCAGTGAACTGAGAAACCTTTATGAGACTGATGAAGAGGTAAGATACCTTATAGACATGAGTAAAAGGCTTGAAGGTCTGCCGAGACACAGCTCCATGCATGCTGCCGGAGTGGTTATAACAAAAGAAAATACCGATGAGTATGTACCTCTTTCAAAGGCAAGTGACGGTTCTGTAACCACACAATTTACCATGACAAGGCTTGAAGAGCTAGGGCTTTTGAAAATGGACTTTTTGGGGCTTCGTACGCTTACGGTAATACAAAATATAATAGCACAGGTTAAGAAAAACCACGGTATAGAAATAGATCTTAACAAACTTAACTTTGAAGATAAGAATGTATATGACTATATATCTACCGGAAAGACGGAAGGTATATTTCAAATAGAGTCGTCCGGAATGCAAAGCTTTATGAAGGAGCTAAAACCCGACTGTCTTGAAGATATTATAGCAGGAATTTCACTTTACAGACCCGGTCCCATGGACTTTATACCAAGATATGTAAAAGGTAAGAGGGATAAGGCGTCTATAGTTTATGAATGCCCGCAATTGAAAGACATACTTTCACCCACCTACGGCTGTATAGTTTATCAGGAGCAGGTTATGCAAATAGTTCGTGAACTTGCCGGTTATACCATGGGAAGAAGCGACCTTGTAAGAAGAGCCATGAGCAAGAAAAAGTCCTCCGTTATGGAAGAAGAAAGACAGAATTTCGTATACGGCAATAAAGCTCAGGGGGTACTTGGTTGTGTAAATAACGGGATTTCGGAAAAAATTGCAAATAAAATATTTGATGAAATGATTGATTTTGCGAAGTACGCATTTAACAAGTCCCATGCAGCCTGCTATGCGGTAATCTCATACCAAACCGCCTATCTTAAATACTATTATCCTAAGGAGTTCATGGCGGCAACAATGAGCTCGGTTATAGATAACTCCTCAAAGGTGGCGGAATATATATTATCCTGTAGGCAGATTGGTATAAGACTTTTGCCTCCGGATGTAAATAAGGGAGAAAGTGTATTCTCAGTTTATGAAGACTCTATAAGATTCGGACTGTCCGCTATTAAAAGCATAGGGCATAATGTGGCGGAAGAAATAATCAAAAACAGGGAAGAACAGGGTTTATACAGTTCAATGGAAGACTTTGTAAACAGACTTTCAACTAAGGAAGTCAACAAAAGAAACTTGGAAAATCTTATTAAAGCCGGGGCCTTGGACTCTCTGCCCGGAAACAGAAGACAAAAACTTGCCATATACGAAAAGTTGCTTGATGAAAAGCAGAAAGACAAAAAGACTATGGAGGGGCAAATAAGCCTTTTTGAGCTTGCAGATGAAGAGGCTAAGGAAAGTTTTAGAATAAGTTTTCCAAGCCTTGAGGAAATGAGCAGAGAAGAAATGCTTGCCTATGAGAAGGAGATACTTGGAGTCTATGTAAGCGGTCATCCCCTGGAAGATTTTGAAAAAGAGCTTTTAGACATATCCAAGGTAAAAACCACAGACCTTAAAAAGGATGATGAGCTTGAAACCGTCAAATTCCAAGACGGAATGAATATAATAATTGGCGGATTATTATCAGGAATAACTAAAAAGTATACAAAGAACAATCAACTTATGGCATTTTTGCAGTTGGAAGATTTGGTGGGAAGTATAGAAGTTATAGTATTTCCGAAGGTTTATGAAAAATACAAACCCTTTATAAATGAAGATGCCAAAGTGTATATTGAGGGAAGGCTTAGTGTCAGTGATGAGCAGGATACAAAGATAATATGTGAGGCGGTACATGATTTTTCAAAGGTATACAAACAGCTTTGGTTGCAGTATGATAATAAGGAAAGCTATCTTAAAGATGCCGATTATATCAATACTTTGGTAAATGAAAATACGGGAAGAGATGAGCTTTGTATTTATCTAAAGCAGGAAAAAAACATAAAAAAGTGGGATAAAAAAATAGCCCATGAAAAGATATACGAGGAAATGCTTAAAAAGCTTAGGGAGGAAAATGTAAAACTGGTATCTAAGTTGTGATATTTATAAGTGATCAGTTGTAAACAGAGTTTCTAAAATCATAGGAGGTTATATGTCAAAGAAGATAAAGACTATAGGTGTTCTTACCAGTGGCGGTGATGCCCCGGGTATGAATGCCGCAATAAGGGGCGTAGTTCGTACCGCAATACATAGTGAACTTAAGGTCAAGGGCATTATGAGAGGCTATGCAGGTCTTTTACAGGAAGAAATTATAGATATGGACGCAGTCAGCGTCAGTGATATTATAGATAGAGGCGGCACCATACTTTATACTGCAAGATGCCCTGAATTTACTACGGAAGAGGGGCAAAAAAAGGCGGCGGAGATTTGTAAAAAACACAATATAGATGCGGTAGTGGTCATAGGAGGTGACGGATCGTTTAGGGGTGCCGGAAAACTTGCGGATTTCGGAATAGCTACCATGGGCATACCGGGAACTATAGATCTTGATATATCCTGTTCAGACTATACGATAGGCTTTGATACTGCGGTCAATACTGCCATGCAGGCAATAGATAAGGTAAGAGATACTTCCACTTCACATGAAAGATGCAGTATAATAGAGGTTATGGGAAGAAATGCCGGATATATAGCGCTGTGGTGCGGTTTTGCAAACGGAGCCGAGGACATACTTATACCCGAGAAATACGATGGAAATGAGCAGGAGCTTATAAATAAAATATAGAGAATAAAAAAAGAGGTAAAAAGCATTATATAATAATAAATGCCGAGGGAATAGGACATTCAACTTCCATGTCAAGAAGAATAGAGGCGGCAACAGGTGTGGAGACCCGTGCTACAATACTGGGATATATGCAAAGAGGAGGAGCGCCTACCTGTAAGGATAGGGTATATGCTTCAATTATGGGTGCAAAGGCGGTACAACTTCTTTTGGAAGGAAAAAGAAACAGGCTGATAGCATATAGAAACGGTGAGTTTTGTGATGTAGATATCCAGGAAGGTTTGGCAATGAAGAAGTCCATACCTGAGGAACAATATGAAATAAGCAAGCTTTTGGTTAGATAAAATGTTACAGTTTGGGTAGCCTGGATATATATTATGCTAAATGAAAGCTTGTTTTAAGGTATATATTATACATATATCTAAAAGGCTACTGCTAATATTTATCTTCGTCTAATTGATAAATAAGATTAAATATTTTTAGGTTATTTTGATGAATTATGAATGGGCTACCTGAACTGTAACGATAAAATTAACATAGCAGTCAATTAACCTTGCGGCATCTTATATAAAGTGCTATTATTATAGTATAAAAAATATCCTGTAAACCAATAGTTTGTATACAGAATTAACAATGATTAATAGCTGATTTATTAATACAAATTTTAGGAATAAGGTAAAATATAAGGAGGTACATACCTATGAAGGTAAGTGAACGTATTGCAAAGCTTAGAGAGCTTATGAAGTCAAGGGGCGTAGATTTTTATATAGTACCTACAGCAGACTTTCATCAAAGTGAGTATGTAGGAGAACATTTTAAGGCAAGAGCCTTTATTACAGGCTTTACAGGTTCAGCAGGAACGGCAGTCATAGCTTTAGATGAGGCAAAACTCTGGACAGACGGAAGATATTTCTTGCAGGCAGGAAAGCAGCTTGAAGGCAGCGGAGTTGATCTTATGAAGATGGGACAGCCGGGAGTGCCGACCATAAGTGAGTATCTTACAAAAGAAGTAAAAAGCGGCAAGACAATAGGTGTTGACGGAAGAGTTATCACTATGGCTGAAGGTATGGACTATGCACAGATAGCAAAGGATGCCGGTGCTAAACTTGTATATGACCTTGACTTAATAGATGAGGTTTGGACTGACAGACCTCCTATGTCTAAAGAGCCGGCTTTTGCACTTGATATTAAGTATGCGGGAGAAAGTACCACTGATAAACTTAAGAGAATAAGAGAGTTTATGAGCGAACACGGTGCGGACAAACATATACTTACTACCTTGGACGACATATGCTGGACTCTTAATATAAGGGGAAATGATATAGAATTCTTCCCATTACTTCTTTCATATGCAATTATAGATAAGGATAGCGTACTTCTTTATATAGACGAATCAAAACTCAGTGAAGATATTAAGAAGACACTTGCAAAGGACAATGTAGTATTAAAGCCTTACAATGACATTTATGAAGATATCAAGAAAATAAGTGTTGAAAAAGGCTTGCTCTTAGACTCAGGAAAGCTTAACTATGCTCTTTATTGCAATATACCTGATTCTGTTATAAAGGTAGACAAGCAAAACCCTGAGATTATATTCAAGGCAATAAAGAATAAGGTTGAGATAGAGAATATAAAGAAGGCTCAGATCAAGGACAGTGTAGCTCATATCAAATTTATGAAGTGGCTTAAGGAGAATGTGTCTAAAGAAAAGATTACCGAGATGTCAGCTTCAGATAAACTTGACGAGTTCAGAGCCGAGATGGGTAACTTTATAAGACCGAGCTTTGAGCCTATATGCGCTTTTGGGGAACATGGTGCTATAGTACACTATACATCAAAGCCTGAGACTAACTCAGAGCTTAAAGAAGGCTCATTATTCCTTACAGATACCGGAGCAGGTTTCTATGAGGGTTCAACCGATATTACAAGAACCTATGCTTTGGGAGAAGTTCCTGACATAGTTAAAGAGCATTTTACCTTGGTACTTATAGCTAATTTAAGACTGGGTCATGCTAAGTTTAAGAAGGGATGTAATTCTACAAACCTTGATATGTATACAAGGATGCCTTTCTGGGACAGGGGACTTGACTATAACCACGGTACAGGACATGGTGTAGGCTATCTTCTTAATATCCATGAAGGTCCTGCAGGAATCAGATGGCAGTACAGACCAAGTGATTCCCATCCTTTTGAGCCGGGTATGATTATAACCAATGAGCCGGGACTTTACATAGCAGGTTCACATGGAATACGTCTTGAAAATGAGATCCTTGTAAGAGAGGCTGAAAATAACGAATACGGTCAATTCTTAGACTTTGAGACAATTACCTATGTACCTATGGATCTTGATGCGGTTAAGAAAGAAATCATGAATGAAGTAGAAATCAAACTCCTTAACGAGTATCATGCACAGGTATATGAAAAGACCAAGGATTACTTAAATGATGAGGAAAAAGAGTGGCTTAAGAAGTATACAAGAAGTATATAGTCATTTTTAATTTAATAAGTATACGAATGGGGCTGTTGCAAAATAGAGTTCAAGTACAGGATGTAGTGGCATTTTGGCAGAATGTCATATATGGCTTGTGTGAAAATCTTAAAATGCAACAGCCCTTTTAAAAATCAAAGGAAGAAGGAGAAAGCAATGCTTGATAAAATAAAAAAGGCTGAGGAAATACTTTGGCTAAACCCAAAACTTTCAAAGAAAGAGGATTTTAAAAAAGCACAACTTAGTGAAAAAGATGTAGAGGAGGCTTCAAAAAGACTTGAGAAGTTTGCTCCGCTGATTATGCACTATTTTCCTGAAACTGTTACTTCTAAGGGGATAATAGAGTCTCCTTTAAGTATGATCTCAAATATGAAGGATTTTTTAAATCAGGAATTTTGTAAAAATCATCCTATACAGGGAAAACTTTACTTAAAAAGAGATTCCGATTTGGCTGTAGCAGGCTCGGTTAAGGCAAGAGGCGGCATTTACGAAGTGTTAAAACACAGTGAGGAATTGGCACTCAGTAAGGGCTTATTAAAAAGTGAAGATGATGATTATATGAAGCTGGCTTCAAAAGAAGGAAGAGAGTTTTTTGCCAAATATAAGATACAGGTAGGCTCTACCGGAAACTTAGGCATGAGTATAGGTATTATGAGTGCGGCTATAGGTTATGAGGCTATAGTGCATATGTCAGCTGATGCAAAGCAGTGGAAAAAAGACCTTTTAAGAAGCAGGGGAGTTACGGTCATAGAGTATAGCGGAGACTACAGCGAGGCGGTTGAGCAGGGTAGAAAACTCTCAGACATGGATGAATACAGCTATTTTGTAGATGATGAAAACTCCAAGCAGCTTTTCCTTGGTTACTCCGTAGCCGGAGAAAGACTGGCAGCACAGCTTAAGGAGCAGGATATAGTTGTAGACGGCAAGCATCCGCTTTTTGTATACATTCCCTGCGGAGTAGGTGGAGCTCCGGGCGGAATAGTATTCGGACTTAAACTTTTATTTGGCGATAATGTGCATTGTTTCTTTGAAGAACCTACTCAAGCTCCCTGCATGGTTCTTGGTATGCTTACAGAAAAGTATGAGCAGATCAGTGTGCAGGATGTGGGACTGACAGGAATTACACAGGCAGACGGACTTGCGGTAGGCAGATGCTCAGGTCTTGTATCAAGACTTATGGACGAGAGGCTTAGCGGAGAAATCACTGTTAAAGATGAAAGACTTATACCTTATATGAAGGGGCTTTGGGAAAGTGAGCATATATTTATAGAGCCCAGCTCCTGTGCAGGTTTCCATGGAGTTACTGCACTTTTTAATTTTGAAGAGGGCAGAAAGTATATTGAAGAAAAAGGACTTAAAGAGTGTATGGATAATGCTGCTCATATTGTTTGGGCAACAGGCGGAAGCTTGGTGCCGGAAGATGTGAGGAAGGAGATGTTGAGGTAGGTTTGGAGTAAAGTTGAAAGCTCCTTGTACCGCAATCTTACTCGCAGTACTTTTCACAAATCTTTGTCCGGTTTTACGCAGGCTGCAAAACTTAACTTGCCCACTAAAAGACGGTGGGCTGCGTTCAAACAAGTCCTCGCCTGCTTAACCGGACTTGATTTGCAAAAAGTCCTAAGCGCTAAAAAGATTGCTATACAAGGAGCTTTCATTATACTCTCAAAAATTAATGAATGTTTAATGATGTTATGATTTGCCAAGTAGTATAATAGGTGCTTAAGTTTAAGTTTTGACAGATATTGAATCAGCGTATATTTTTATGAAGGTTGATATAATAGGATATTCTGAAAACCGGTATTAATAACACAGGAGAGTTGTATGACTTTTAAGATATGTATGATTGAAGATGATTCGGATTTGGCAAATGTTGTAAAGGAGCATCTTGTAAGGTATGATTTTGAGGTTTTTATTTGCGAAGATTTTAAAAATATAGATAAGTTTGTTGAAAACCTAAGCCCCAGTCTGATTTTACTTGATATTAATATTCCGTACTATGACGGATTTTACTGGTGTAATGAAATCAGAAAAATAACAAAAGCGCCCATTATATTTATGTCTGCAAGAACGGAAGATTATGATCAGGTCAGAGCTATTATGAGCGGTGGGGATGACTATGTTACAAAGCCTTTTTCACATGAACTTTTGATTGCGAAGGTCAATTCCCAGCTTAGGAGGGCTTATGGCGAATACTCGGGTGGTGAAACGGCAGTTGAACTGGGAGATTGCTCTTTTAACAAGCTCAGGTTCACATTAAAATGCAAGGATAATCAAATAGATCTGGCAAAGAATGAGGCTATATTAGTAGCTGTTTTATTTGAAAGCTACCCTAATGTAGTAAGTCGTGAAAAGATACTTTCCGAGATTTGGGACAGCGATATGTTTGTAGAAGAAAACACCCTGAATGTAACCATAAGCAGGGTAAGGAAAAAGCTTAAAGATCTGGAATCCAAATTAAAGGTAATAACCGTAAGAGGCATGGGATATAAGGTGGATTATGAAGGATAAAAGGAAAAGTCAAGTAAGATACGGTATAAAGTTAGAATATAAAGAATAAAAGGAAAAGTCGACTATGATAAATTTATACAAAGAATGTGGCTACAAGGTAGAATATGGAGAATAAAAGTGCGTTAAAATTATTTATCATGGACAATGGTTTCTTGTGTCTGGTAGTATTGTTAACGCAAATATTTTTCTTTGGAATCTTATTTTTTATCAAAGGAATCTGGTTTGAAGAGATTTTCTATTTCGGATTTTTAGTGTTTTTTATGCTGGCTTTATTTATTTTGATCAGATTTTATAAAACAGGTAGAGTATACGAAAAATTCTCGCTAAAAAGCAAACTTTTAAATGATTATTTAATCGAATATCCAAGGAGCGCATTTGAAGAAGAGTATAATCTGATGATTGAAGAAATGATAAAAAATAATGGCAGCAGGGAGATAGAGCAAAAGCAGGACAAGAAGCTGCAAAAGGTTATGATATACAGATTTGTGCATCAGATGAAGACTCCCTTATCGGTACTGAAACTTATTTGCGAAAATCACAGTGAAGAAGAGGATTATAAAAAGATTGGCAGAAATGTTAATACTATTGAGTATAACTTAAATCAGATACTTAATATTTACAGATTGGACGAGTTTAAGAATGATTTTGTATCTGAAAAGGTATTGCTTAAAAATATCTGTAAAGAATGTATTAACGGATTAAAAGATTATTTTATCTCATCTCAAATCTATCCGAAGCTTGATATTAATGAGGATATCTATGTATATTCGGACTCCAAATGGCTAAAATTAATTATTCACCAAATTCTTACCAACGCCATAAAGTACAGCAACAGCACACAAACTGTAAGCGTAACAGTAAAAAAAGAAGATGATAAGGTCTATCTTTCAATTATTGATACGGGGGTCGGTATAGAAAAGGCGGATCTAAGAAGTATTTTTGAATTGTTTTATATAGGAAAGAATGGAAGGAATAATGCAGACTCCAGTGGAATAGGGCTTTACATTGTAAAAAAAGTAAGCGAATATTTGGGGCATAAAGTGGAAGTAGAGTCAAAGATAGGTAAGGGAACGAAGATGACGATTATATTTTAGGTAAATGGCTGCCGGAATCATTATTTTGTTATCAGAAGTATTGATTTTTTAATATACCGATCCGATTTTGAGTGTGGGAAGTTTAAGTAAGTAAAAGAACAGACTGTTACTTAGGATATCGGCAGTAAAAGAGAGTTTGAAGGCTTGTTACAGTATAATTATCAGTTATAAGCTCCGCTAATATTACAAAAATGTAAGCTTATGTAATATTGGCGGATTTTTATTTTGCTCTTTACTTGTTAGAATATATGACATACACATGGTGCTTATAAAAATGTGCCGGTACTTAAATTATAAAGACCTTGGAGAGGGTATTAAAAACTACTACTACACAATAGCGGGAGTACGATATGATATTAAAAGTTTCAAATCTGGAAAAAATATATAAGGGCAAGGTATCTTTTAGAGCCTTGGAAAATATAAATATGGAAGTCTCTAAAGGAGAGTTTGTAGCCATAATGGGACCAAGCGGAAGCGGAAAAAGCACTTTCTTAAATACTATATCAACTATTGATAAACCTACAGGAGGCTCAGTTTTAATTGCAGGAAGCAATCCTTATGAAATGAATGTCACACAGCTTTCAACCTTTAGAAGAAAAGAACTTGGCTTTGTATTTCAACAGTTTAACTTGATCAATACCTTAACGGTGGGAGAGAATATTATATTGCCGCTTACACTTGATAAAGTTCCTGTTAGGAAAATGAATGTAAAATTAAAAGAAATCAGTGAACTTTTGGGCATAACACATTTGCTGCATAAAAGAACCTATGAAATCTCAGGAGGGCAGGCTCAGAGGGTAGCTATAGCAAGGGCTGTAATAAATAACCCTTCGATACTTCTTGCGGACGAGCCTACGGGAAACCTTGATTCAAAAGCGGCAAAGGATGTTATGAAACTTTTTAAGAAGTTAAACGAGTCCATGAATGTAACTATTATAATGGTTACTCATGACCCTAATATCGCAGCATATTCGGATAAAACTTATATTATAAAAGACGGTAATATTTATCAGGAAATTATTAATAGAAATGATGACAGAACATATAGAAGAGAAATACTGAATACTATGAGTTTACTTGGAGGTGATGAAATTGACACTATTTAATTTTGCTTATAATAATATAAAAAGAGATTTTAAGACTTATTTGTATCACTTTGTAAGCTGTGTATTTTCTGTTTTTATCTTCTTTTTATTTTCAACCTTGGCTATGCATCCGGCACTCAAAGTAGTAGACTCAGGCAGTACTATAGGAATAATATTATTTATGGCAAGTTTAGTGTCCATGCTATTTTCATTTGTGCTTATTTTGTATTCGGTAGGGAATTTTTTAAAAAACAGAAGCAAACAATTTGCAATCCTAAATATTATAGGGGCAAGCAAGGGGCAGTTTAATAAATTGATTTTTTTTGAAAATATAATAATTTCAATATTTGCACTTATTGTCGGAATAATAAGTGGAATGGTTTTTTCAAAAATCTTTTTGATGCTTGCACAGGCAATGATAGAGGGATTAAGCTTATATTTTTATTTTCCGAATACAGCGCTGCTTCTTACAATTTTGCTGATGGGAGGATTATTTTTACTTATATCATTAATTGCTCCTGTGATTTTGAGAAAGAAAAAAGTAATAGACCTTCTAAAAAAAGAAGAGCTTGCTGAAAAAAATCATTTTTTACTTTCAGTAGCGGCACTTATAATTATATTGCCGCCTACAATATACTTTCATGTAAAAGAAGAGTTTTCAGGTTTTATTTACATACTGGATTTACTTACCTGTATAGGTTTATCTTACTTTATTTTCAACCTTATTTTTAATATCTATAATTTTGTTATGAAAAAAAGCGGACTGATTTACAGAAAAAATAATTTGATAAAGTTAAGCAATTTTAAGTATAAGATAAACAGCAATGTAAAGACTATGGCAGCAGCTATGATTTTATTTTCCATAATCTTAACTTCTTTTGTATATATTGTAGGAGCACCGATGAACATTGACAAAGATACAGAAAAGATAATGCCCTATGCTTATACCTATGCAAATTGGGAAGATGAAGCAAAGGGCGAAAAAAAGGCTAAGATAATAGAAGATAAACTTGCATCTATGGGTGATTTTAAGGAACTTACAATATCTTATTCCATGCTTAAAAACAAAGTAAGAACCGTAAGACATATTATTTTATCTAATACCATGTATAATGCTGTGGCTGATTTCTTAGGCAGAGAGAAAATCAGTCTTTCGGATGAGGAGTATTTTTTGATAGGAGTAGACGGGAAAAAAGAGCCAATCTTAAAAGATGCAGTAAAGGATGTGATTTTTGCTCATGCTGTTACAAAGGCTGGCGGAAGTGATAAGAGAATAATTTCCGTATCAAGCTACTTTACAAGTGTTACAGTTGTTTCCGACAAAAAATATGAGGAAATATCTAAAGATTTGGTAAAGGATAAGATATATGCTTTTACACAAAAGGATCTGACAAAGGGAAAATGGGAAGAACTGGAAAATATAAGGAAAGCGATAGGATTTGAAGAGGGAAAAGAAAGCCTGATTTCATACAATTTTTATTATGATTTTGAAAATCTGACAAGAAAACTGGTTTCTTATGTAGGAAGTATACTGTGTGTATCATTTTTGATCGGAATAGCAAGTATCATCTATTCAAGACTGTATTCTTCAGTGGAAGAAGAAAGTAAAAAGTACAGTATAATGATGAAAATAGGACTTAGTGAGGCTGAATTAAAAAATATACTGGCAAGTACAATAAGGTGGATATTTGTTCTACCCTTTATGACGGCACTTGTTATATCATGGTTTGTTATCGCTGCTATCAATCAAATGACCCTTACCTCCTATACAAACTTGGCAATAATTTGCAGTATTATATACCTGATCATAGAATTGGTTTTATATATAATAATAAAACGAAAGTACCAAAAGAAGATACTTGATAATATTTATGAGGTATAGTGTACTGACTTGGTGATATATAAATAACAGCTACAATATTAACCCGGATATCAACAGTGAATACAGCAGTATTCGTAATAATATTAAAAATTTAGGCTGTGAAAAGATGAGGAAATACTCGTTTTTCACA
>CAJPUK010000028.1 GCA_905373785.1 uncultured Johnsonella sp.
TCTGATAGATATACATATATAATATACACCTGAAAGCAAGCTTTCATTTGGTATATTATATATGTATATCTAAACTGCTCAAACTGCAACATTATATCCTACATTATAATATCCATGGGATAAAATTACAACTCTAAACCCTCATCATTTTCTAAATTTCCTGAAAGTGCGGCAGAGGTTGCAAGTTTATCACAAAGTTCATTTTCAGGATGCCCTGCATGACCCTTTATCCAAATATACTCAGTTTGGTGTTTTTCCATAGCTTTAAGAAGTCTTTTCCAAAGATCCGTATTCTTTACCGGACCTACCTTTGGTCTTACCCAGTTGTTTTTTATCCAAGATGCTACCCAGGACTTATTAAAAGCATCTGTAAGGTATTTTGAATCCGAATATACTTTGACCTTACAAGGTTTGGTAAGTGCCTCAAAACCTATTATACATGCCATCAGTTCCATACGATTATTGGTTGTTCTTATATAACCTTTTGAAAACTGTCTTTCATGCACCACACCTTTGGCATCCGTAAACTTTATTATAGTTCCGTACCCTCCGGGTCCGTCAGGATTTCCCCTTGCTGCACCATCCGTATACATATCAACTTCATGCATATTTACAAAACCTCATTATGAAAATAAAAGCGGCTGTACCTAGACTATTCACTCAAATAAGCTTTTTTAACCAAATCGTTATCCATAAGCTCACTTGCCTTGCCGCTAAGTGTTATATTGCCGGTTTCCAAAACATAGGCCCTGTCGGCTATTGAAAGTGCTTTCTTAGCATTTTGCTCTATTAAAAGCACAGTAGTTCCCAAGCTGTGTATATCCTCAATAAGCTTAAAAATCTCATTAACATAAAGCGGAGACAGTCCCATGGAAGGCTCATCCATAACTATAAGCCTTGGCTTACTCATTAAAGCCCTGCCCATGGCAAGCATTTGCTGCTCACCACCTGACAAAGTTCCGGCAAGCTGAGACTTTCTTTCTTCAAGTCTGGGAAATCTTTCATATATATGCTTTATCTCCTGCTCGATCTCCTTTGTGTCCCTCCTGGTATATGCACCCAACTTAAGATTTTCAAGCACCGTGAGCTGAGCAAATACCCTTCTTCCTTCAGGCACATGAGCCATCCCCATAGCCACTATCTTATGCGAAGGCTTTTTAGTTATATCCATATCTTCAAAGCTTACACTTCCCGACTTTGCCTGTATGATACCCGTTATAGTATGTAGTATTGAAGTCTTGCCGGCTCCGTTGGCACCGATAAGAGCCACTATCTCGCCCTTATTAACCTCAAAAGATACTCCCTTAACAGCCTGTATCATGCCATAATTTACACATAAATCCTGTACATTTAACATATAATCAATCTCCTACTCGCCTAAGTAAGCTGTAATTACTCTATGGTCATTCAGCACTTCACCCGGAGTACCGCTTACAAGCTCCGTTCCAAAATTCAATACTGTCAGATATTCACAGATGCCGGAAACCAATTTCATATCATGCTCTATTAAAAGTATGGTAATCTTATATTTTTCTCTAATAAGCTTTATGGTATCCATAAGCTCTGCCGTCTCTTGCGGATTCATACCTGCCGCCGGCTCATCAAGCAATAAAAGCTTAGGTCTTGTTGCAAGTGCCCTTGCAATCTCAAGCTTTCTTTGCTGACCGTAAGCTAAATTCCCTGCTTTTAAGTTCTTAAACTCATCAAGTTCAAATACTTTAAGAAAATCCTCAGCCTTTTCATCCATTAAAGCTTCTTTTTTACTGTAATTAAAATCATGTAAAAAGTCGGATAACAACGAATATCTTATTTCATTATGTAAAGCTGTTTTTACATTATCTAAAACCGTCATATTTGAAAATAATCTTATATTTTGAAAGGTTCTCGCTATCCCAAGCTTAGATATTTGCACAGGTTTTAAACCTGAAATAGTACTGCCGTTTAATTTTATGCTTCCGACTGTAGGCTTATAGACTCCGGTAAGTAAATTAAAAACTGTAGTTTTACCGGCTCCGTTAGGACCTATAAGACCGTATAAAGAACCTTCTTCTATACTTACATTAAAGTTATCTACTGCTTTAAGTCCGCCAAACTGTATACCTAAACTTTTACATTCCAATAATGCCATATCTTAAACCCCCTTAAATCCTTTAAAAAGTTTGGATAAGGTTTTATTAGCCATAATACCCTGCTTTATTTTACTGTTATTAGCTATCATCATAATTATTAATACTATAGCATAAAGAAGCATACGAAGATTATCGGCACCTCTTAAAAATTCAGGTAATAAAGTAAGTACTATAGCGGCTATTATAGAACCGCTTATACTTCCCATACCTCCGAGAACCACTATTACCAATATTTCTATAGATTTATTATAATCAAATGTAGTAGGCTTTATAAGACCTACATTATGTGCATATATAACTCCTGCCAAACCTGCAAAAAAAGCTCCTATAACAAAGGCGGTAACCTTATATTTGCTTATATTTATACCTACAGACTCGGCGGCTATATCATTATCCCTTATTGCAGTTATTGCTCTTCCCGTTCTTGATTTTACGAGATTTACTATAAATATAATAGTTATAAGCAAACAAATATATGCAAGCATAAAGTTTTTGTAATCTGTATGTAAAGGAATCTTACTGAGTCCCTTTGCACCGCCCATGAATTTAATTGAATTTATTATTGATTTTATTATTTCACCAAAAGCCAGTGTCACTATAGCAAGATAATCTCCACGAAGTCTCAGTACAGGCACTCCTATTAAAAATCCGAAAACCGCCGCAATAGTGCTTCCTGCAAGCATGGCTATAATTATTGTAGGAAGCGGCGGAAGTTTTGAGTATGTACTTATAAGCGCTCCTGTATACGCTCCTATAGACATAAACCCTGCATGTCCCAAAGACAGTTCTCCCAAAAATCCGGTTACCAGGTTAAGGGATACAGCCAATATAATATTGACAGTTATAGGGATAACAAGAGATTTATACTGTCTTGATAATATATCTCCATTAAGCAAGGTTAAAATAAGTATATATATTGCTATTACAGCAATTAATTTTATTACATTTTTTAAATTAACGATTTTTTTCATTTTATCCTACACCTTTACCTGTTTTTGTCTTCCCAAAAGTCCTGTCGGCTTAGCTAAAAGTACTATTACCAGTACTCCGAATACTATAGCATCCGCCAGCTCTGTGGATATATAAGCTTTGGATAAGCTCTCTATAATACCGAGCAGTATCCCTCCGAGCATAGCCCCCGGTATACTGCCTATACCTCCAAGTACTGCGGCAACGAATGCTTTGATACCCGGAAGTGCTCCCATAGTAGGTTTCAGTGTTTCATACTGTGCCATGTAAAGTATACCGGCAACAGCCGCAAGTGCACTTCCTATGGCAAAGGTAAGAGATATGGTCTTATTAACATCTATTCCCATAAGACCTGCCGCATCCTTATCTTCCGATACCGCTCTCATAGCACTTCCCATTTTAGTTTTATTAATAAAATAGCTTAATATAGCCATTGATATCGCAGTAACTATTAAGGTTATAAGACTTATACCGGATATTGTAACAGCTCCTATCTTTATATTGGGATTAGGAATTACAGACTTAAAAGGTATAGGTGTTGCATTAAATATGATAAGCGATAAACTTTGCAATAAATAACTGACTCCTATAGCTGTAATCAAAACCGCCAAGGCAGGTGCCTTTCTAAGCGGTTTGTAAGCCACCTTTTCAACTATAATACCGAGAAATGAACATACTGTTACAGTAATTATTATTGCCGCCCATATTGGAAGATTAAACAGGCTTACAGCAACATATAAGGTATATGCACCGACCATAATGATATCTCCATGTGCAAAGTTAATCATCTTTGCTATACCATATACCATAGTATATCCTAGTGCAATAAGAGCATATATACTTCCTGTTCTTAGTCCATTTATTAATTGCTCTATCAGGTTTATAAACATAGTTGTACTCCTCTTTAATATTCCAAAATAAATGCACTAAGGGGCTGTGGCTCCAATCAATAAAAGTTTACCTTATCCCACAGTCCCTTATGCACATAGTTAAATATTATTTTCTAAAAATAATCAAAATAATTAATCTATATCCTTGGTCTGGTAAGCTCCGTTTTCTATAATAACAAACTTAGCTTCCTTTATAGGATCACCGCTTACATCAAAACTTATCTGACCTGTAAGTCCGTCTACACTGATTTCTGTCATTGCCTTTATTAAATCAGCCGTATCTTTTGTTCCCGCTTTTTCAAAAGCCGCCTTTAATACATATACCGAATCATAGCTGTCAGCTGCAAACTGATCAGGTATTGCATTATTGTACTTTGCCTTGTAAGCCTTTACAAAGTTCTGTACCTTCTCGCTTGGGTCTGTAGGATAGAAAGGTGTAAGGAATACAACTCCGTCAAGTACACTTGTATCGGTAACCTGTCCTAAAACTCCGTCCCAACCGTCTGAACCTACTATCTCAACCTCAAGACCTAAGTCCTTAACCTGCTTTGCTATATAAGCTGCCGCTTCATAATATGCAGGTACAAACATGATCTTGGCACCTGTTGCCTTGATTTTGGTAAGCTGTGCCGTAAAATCAACATCATCGGATACGAAAGACTCTTCAGCAACTAAAAGGTCTGCATTTCCTGTTTCGGTAAGTTCATTCTTAAAAGCTTCATAAACTCCGGTTGAATACTCGTCTGAGTTGTTATAAAGTACGGCTACACTATCATAACCTTGCTTTACCACATAATCAGCTATTGTCTTACCTTGAATAGGATCTGTAAAGCAAAGACGGAACACATTGTCATTAGCTGTAATACCTGCCGCAGAACCTGACGGAGTAAGCTGTAATATATTATCCGCCTTTGTCAAGTCGGTTATAGCCAAAGAAGAACCGCTGGTTACCGCTCCCATAATTACATCCACTTTTTTATCCATCAAAGTACTGTATGCGGTACGAGCTTTTTCTTCGTCAGCCTCATCATCTTCAAATTGAAGAGCCAAGTTGTAGTTCTTATCTCCTACCTTAACTCCGCCGGCATTATTGATCTCTTCTATAGCTATCTCGGCACCCTGCTTAACTGAAATACCGTAAGAAGCCGCTCCGCCTGTTAAAGGTCCTGTACTTCCTATAGTTATAGTTTCCAAATCGGGGTTTGCAGATGCACCTTCTGAGGCAGCCTCTGATGCACCGGCTTCAGTACTTTTGTTATCGGAACTGCTTTCCGTATTGGAGCTGTTTGAACAAGCCGCCAATGATAAAGCTGCTGCCGCAACAAGTGCTAAACCATATATTTTTCTCATAATATTCCTCCTTTTTATATGACAAAATATAAATATTTAAAATTATAGAAAACTCTATAATGTTAAATCAAAATTAATTAATTAAACCGGCAAGCTCACCGTTATAAATGCATTTAAGAAGATATATAACATCTTCTTTGCCGACCTTTATAGGATTTGCTTTTGTACAGGCATCTTCCAAAATCTTATCCGCATTGCTTTCCATTTCAGCATAAAACCTGTCCTTATCGACATCACATTCTCTTAAAGAAGCGGGGATGTCAAACTGTTTTCTAAGAAATTCAACAGCGGCTATAAGCATAACACAAAGTCTTTTATCACTTTTTGCCTCTAATCCCAGCCTTAAAGCAAGCTGTGCATAACGACTCTCAACACTGTTTACTCTACTCTTATCAAGACCTGCATTAAAAGCAATTACATAAGGTAAAATAATCGCATTGAGCTTACCGTGTGTAATATGATACTGCGCTCCCATAGTATGAGCTATGCCGTGGCTAAGTCCAAGTCCTGCATTGGTAAATGCTATACCTGCCATAGTAGATGCACTGTGCATCTTCATTCTGTGTTCTTCATTATCGGCATTTCTATACATTGCCGGCAAATGCTTTATCGTAAGCCTTGCCGCCTCGAAAGCAAACATGTCTGTACAATCGGTAGTATTTCCTGATACATAAGCTTCCAATGCATGTGTTAAAACATCCATACCTGTATAGGCTATCATTGCAGGCGGCAGTGTCTTTGTATAGCCGGGATCCAATATAACAAGCTCCGGCACCAAACTGCTGTCGCTTATAGGTATTTTAACACCCCTTTGCTTGTCACTTATTACAGCATATGATGTAACCTCCGAACCTGTTCCGCTTGTAGTCGGAATCGCAATAAATTTTGGAACTTTGATATCCTTTTTGGAAACACGAAGAAAATAAATCATTCCCTTCGCCGCATCAATAGCTGAGCCCCCGCCGAGCGCAATAATATAATCAGGCTGTCTTGCTATAATATCAGCCAAACCTTTAGCCACTGTTTCCATAGACGGATCCGGCTCTATTTCAGAAAAAACAGAGTACTCAAATTTATTTTTCTCAAGACGAGAGGTTACGGTCGACACAATACCCGAGCTTACCATATACGGATCGGTAATTAAAATAGCTTTTCCAAAAGGCAATTCAAGTAAAATATCAAGTGCATCATTACCTGTACAAATCTTTGAACTCATTTCAAATTTTTTCATAACAGCCACCTCTATTATATTTAATATCAAAACAGTAAATATAAATCTTATACATATGCTGACAAAAGGTATAGGCTTTTACTTCATCGCTTTACTTCCCTAAAAGGGGTAAAACTGCGTAAATTATATAATCTGTATTCTTTTATGTCAACACAATATATATATACCTATTATTTATAGATAGTATTTATATTACTTATGTTACTCAATACTGTCCCAACAAAGTGCCTTATCTTCCGATATTCTCTGTCTCAACATCAGATTATCCACCGCTTCTTTAGCGGACTTATTATCAAAAAGTACTGCATTGACCTCGTTAACTATAGGCATTTCCACAGCGTATTTTACGGCAAGACTTTTAGCCGCCTTGGCTGAGTATACCCCCTCAACTACCATATTAACTTCCTTACAGGCTTCTTCAAGACTGTAGCCCTTACCTATAAGTATACCTGCCCTTCTGTTTCTGCTGTGCATACTTGCACAGGTAACTATCAAGTCCCCTATACCTGAAAGACCGTAGAAGGTTTGCTTATAGCCTCCCATTTTTTCACCGAGCTCTGATATCTCTTTTATACCTCTTGTTATAAGCGCAGCCTTAGTATTATCTCCGTAACCCAAACCGTCAGCTATACCTGCCGATAATGCTATTACATTCTTAAGTGCCGCCCCTATTTCTATGCCTATTATATCAGGAGAAGTATACACTCTAAATACCGGGCTCATAAAAACATTCTGTATATACTTTGCCACCTCTATAGTCTCAGCCCCTACTACGCATGTAGTCGGAAGTTTTCTTGCCACTTCTTCGGCATGACTGGGTCCTGATAAAACGGTAACTACCGCTTTCGGAATTTCTTCTTTTATCTGCACATCCAGGGTCTTTAGGCTGGACTCTTCTATGCCTTTTGAGACATTAACTATTACCTGACCTTCTTTATAAAATTCCTTGAGCTTTCTTGCCATACCTCTGGTGTAGACAGACGGAACCGCCATTACTATAATATCAACATTCTTAGCTTCTTCTATACCTGCATAAATTTTAATATCTTCATTAATTATAAGCCCTTGCAGATTTTTATGTCTGCGTGTGGCATTTAATGCATCCGCATCTTCTTTGAAAACTGCACATAGACCGACATCATGCTTATTATCGCTTAGAAGAACTGCAAGTGCCGTCCCCCAAGTACCTGCACCGATAACCGCTATCCTACTCATATACGACTCCCCATAAATTATTTTTTGAAATTAATCTTGTTTTCAGTACCGGAAATTAATCTTTGTATATTGCTTTTATGTCTGTAGATTGAAAACACAGCTATGACACAGACAAGTACTGCAAACTCTATACGACCGTTTCCGACAACATTAAAATAATTCAAATACACAAAAAGTATTGACATTGAGGCAAAACAAAACATCACTGCTATAGAGGCTAAGGACACATAACGGGTCAGTGCCACTATAAGAGGAAATACTATAAGACATACAAGCGTTATCCTAAGATCCACCGCTGTAAGTATACCTGCAATAGACGCCACGCCCTTACCTCCTTTAAACTTAAGATAAAAAGGATAGGAATGTCCAAGCACTACACCAAATCCCGTATAAAGCATATAGATATCTCCGGTATTGGGCTCACTCCTAAAAAAGTATCTAACTAAAAGACAAGGAATAAGCGCCTTCAAAAAATCTCCAAGAAAAACTATAAATCCGGCTTTTTTACCAAGTACTCTTAAAGTGTTGGTTGCTCCGGCATTGCCGCTTCCATACTCCCTTATATCGATGTTTTTAGTCTTTCCGAATATATATCCGGTCTGTATCAAACCTAAGACATAGCCTGCTAAAAGAAAAATCACCCTTTCCATCTTACCTTTCTTCAACCCTTTCTCTTATAATAAACCTCAAAGAAGTTCCTACAAATCCGAATGCCTCTCTGAGCTTATTTTCAATATATCTTTGATAAGAAAAATGCATAAGCTCCTTATCATTAACAAATATAACGAAGGTAGGCGGTTTAACCGACACCTGTGTGGCATAAAATATTTTAAGTCTCTTGCCCTTATCTGAAGGAGGTTGCTGCATAACAGTCGCTTCAGTTATAATTTCATTAAGAACTCCGGTCTGTATTCTTAGCGTTTGACTGTCCATTACAAGGTCTATCAAGTCATAAAGCTTTGTAAGCCTTTGTCCGGTTTGTGCGGATATAAATACATATTCTGCATAGAGCATAAATGAAAGTGTTTTCTTTATATTTTCGGTAAATTCATATATGGTCTTATCATTCTTTTCTATTGCATCCCACTTATTGACCGCTACTATAATGCCCTTTCCTCTGTCATGTGCTATTCCGGCAATCTTGGCATCCTGTTCAGTAACGCCTTCAACCGCATCAATAATCAAAATAACTATATCCGCTCTTTCCACTGCGGTAACCGTTCTTATTATGCTGTATCTTTCAAGTTCTTCCTTTATCTTGGACTTACGCCTAAGTCCTGCCGTATCTATAAACACATACTCTTTTTTATTGTAGACTACATTAGTATCTATGGCATCTCTGGTAGTTCCTGCTATATCTGATACTATCAGCCTTTTATTGCCTGCAAGTTTATTGATTATAGAAGACTTGCCTACATTGGGCTTACCTACTATGGCAATTCTGGGTCTGTCATCCTCTTCTTCACCGGATTCATAATCAGGAAAATGCTCAGCTACTATTTCAAGCAGATCTCCTATTCCTGTTCTTTGTCCGGCAGATACAGGTACGGGATCTCCTATACCCATGTTATAAAACTCATACACATCATTACCGTATTTTTTTATGCTGTCAACCTTGTTAACTGTAAGTACTACCGGTTTTCTTGACTTTCTAAGCATATCTGCAACCTTAAGGTCGGAGTCTACCAAGCCTTGATGCACATCGGTTAAAAATATAATTACATCTGCGGTATCTATAGCTATCTGTGCCTGTTCCCTCATTTGAGACAGTATTATATCCGAGCTGTCAGGCTCTATACCTCCGGTATCTATAAGTGTAAAATCTTTATTAAGCCAGGTACAATCAGCATAGATCCTATCCCTCGTAACTCCGGGAGTATCCTTTACTATGGCTATGTTATCACCGGCTATAGCATTAAATAATGTTGACTTTCCTACATTGGGTCTGCCTATAATAGCCACTACAGGTTTCCTCATCTTATATAACCTCCTCATCGGGTTCGTAGGCCAAAAAGCTTTCATAACCTACATAATCTTTATTTAGTATAGCCTTGATCAAATCATCTCCGGATGTACCTACCTTGGTTATGGAGATATTTAATCTATTCTCTATATCATTCTTTGTAAAGTTATCTAAAAATATATCTTCCGAACTTTTAAACATATTTATACTCAGAAGCAAACGACTGCCTAGGTTCTTACCTTTAAGTTGTTTAATCAAGTCCTTTCCGGTAATAAGTCCCGCAACCGTAATATGCTCTCCGAAGAAATCATTTTCTATGGTATATACGTTGATTTTTTTCTCAGGAAAATGTTTTTCTATATCCTTAGCCAGCTTACTTATGGTAGGTGCTGCCAACTTGCCGGTGGCAATACTTATAGTCTCTTTTTCAATTTGCAAGCCGCCAGCTTCTACATCTTCAAGAATACTTGCAACCTCACATCTTAAAAGCCTGAGCATACCTACTCCGTTACCAAGTTGTATATAACCGTCATACCTTTCTTCTTCAGGCAGTTCTCTTTCGGCAAGCAAATAAAGCTCATCACTTGCGTGTATAAAATTAATACCATGTAGATCCTTAGCCTTTTTTTGGTACTTTTCTATCATATCAACGGTTTCTTCAGCCGTTTTTTTATCTATAAGCTGCAACTTTGCAAGACCGGTTCTGTACTTTGTAATACCTACCGGTACTACGGATACACTCTCCATTACGGGGGCATATTTTAATAAGTCTTTTATGCTCCTTTCAAGTTCCGCCCCGTCATTATAACCTTTACACATAACTATTTGACCGTTCATGGGTATTTCATGTTCATAGAGCTTATCTATGTATTTTAACGAAGTACCTGCAAATCTGTTGTGTAACATTCTTACTCTAAGTTCCGGATTTGTAGTATGTACTGAGATATTAATGGGTGCCAGGCGAAATTCTATAATTCTGTCTATATCCTTTTCCTTCATATTTGTAAGTGTGATATAGTTACCCTGTAAAAACGAAAGCCTTGAATCATCATCTTTAAAATAAAGAGTATCCCTCATACCTTTCGGCATCTGGTCTATAAAACAAAAAACACAGTTGTTGGTGCAGGTTCTGTAATCACACATAAGCCCCGAACCGAACTCTATACCTATATCTTCGTAATTATGCTCTATATCCAGTTCCCATACTTCACCATCCTTTTTTTGAATAAGCATAAGCATGGACTCGGAATTAATATAATACCTGTAATCAAATACATCTTCTATCTCTTTATCGTCAATAGCAAGAAGTATATCTCCCACTTCTATACCGAGCTCTTCTGCAATAGAGGCTTTTTGCACTTTATTTATAACATGTTTGGAGGTATTTTCTCCAACTTCTATATATTCTTTTTCTAACATAATTTATATGATATCAAGTTACTTAATGTTTGTAAAGAAAATAAAAAGTTACAGTTCAGGTAGCTTAGATATACATGTATAATATACCAAATGAAAGCTTGCTTTCAGGTGTATATTATACATGTATATCTATCAGGCCGGTGCCGGAATTCATCTTCGTCTAATTTATAGATAAAATTTAAATATTTTTAGTTTTTTTGACGAAGATGAATGACCTACCTGAACTGCAACAATAAAAACTCTTATTATCTTACTAACTTGCTCCTTACACTTGACTTAAAAATATAAGCAAGTATAATTTTATTGAAAAGAGCAGTGTGCCGACTTAATGATTGGGAAGGCTCTTAAATTGATACTACTTTAAGGAGGATTTTATGCCGAACAATTATGCTTTTAGAGAGCAGCTACCCATAGCCCCTCTAAAAATTGCAGCCTTGGAAAGCTGCAAAGATCTTGCCAAGAAAGTCGATGATTATATCGTCTCATTTAGGCAAAATGACATAAAAGAGTTAGAGATGAGACAGGAAAATCTACATTACCGAGGTTATGATGCAGCCTCATACCTTATGGATATAGCCTGTCCAAGATTTGGTACCGGAGAAGCTAAGGGAGTTATTAATGAATCGGCACGTGGAAGTGATATTTTTGTTATGGTTGATGTAATGAACCATTCTTTAAGTTATACAGTCAACGGATTTCATAATCATATGTCCCCCGATGACCATTTTCAAGATCTTAAAAGAATCATAGCCGCCAGTGTTTCTACAGCTCATAGGGTCAATGTTATTATGCCTTTTCTCTATGAAAGCAGGCAGCATAAAAGAACCAAAAGGGAATCTCTTGACTGTGCCTGTGCCTTGGAAGAGCTTGTAAATATGGGTGTAAGCAACATAATTACCTTTGATGCACATGACCCTAGAGTACAAAACTCTATTCCTTTACACGGTTTTGATAACTTTATGCCTACCTATCACTTTGTAAAGGCTTTATTTAACAACATAGACGATCTTATAATAGATAAAGAACACCTTATGGTAATAAGTCCTGATGAGGGTGCTATGAACAGGGCAGTATACTTAGCCAATAACTTGGGTGTGGATATGGGTATGTTCTATAAGCGAAGAGATTATTCCAAGGTGGTTGACGGCAGAAATCCTATAGTTGCACATGAATTTTTAGGCAGCAGTGTTGAAGACAAGATAGTAATAATAATGGATGACATGATAGCGTCCGGAGAGTCAATGCTTGATACTGCCAAAGAACTTAAAGCCAGAAAGGCAAAGAAAGTAATAGTATGTGCCACCTTCGGACTTTTTACAAACGGACTTTCAAAATTTGATGAGTTTTACAGAGCCGGCTACATAGACCATGTATGCACAACCAACTTAAATTATAGAGATCCTGAAATATTTACAAAAGAATGGTACATAGAAGCCGACCTCAGTAAATACCTTGCAGCTATAATAAACTCATTTAACCACGATGTACCTATAGGAACTGTACTCTCACCAACTTACAAACTGCAAAAGATAGTAAAAAGTATTAATGCTAAAAAAGATGGATATGAGTACTTTGATACCATATCATAAAAAATAAACATTGCATATACTTTCCCCCTACCTACACTTACTCGGCTTATATGTACCGAGTGGCTTGGTGGGGGGATTTTCTTATGGCAATAAGCGGTTTCGGATTCTCTCTCTCCACTCACTCCCTGCTTACTTGACTTTGATCTATCCTCATGGTTTAGTAAGGGGATTTTCTTATAGCAAGAAATGGCTTCAGATTCTTTCTCCACTTCCCCCTTGCTTACTTGACTTTGATATAGTCTTTTGGCTTGGTAGGGCAAAATACTTCTGCAGGAAACATCCGCAGCGTCGGTACTTCTTTTCTGCAAACCTTAGGTGCAGCAGAAAAGTTAGTACCGCTATGCGAGGACTTAAGCGCAAGCGGTTTCCTAAAGAAGTATTTTTGCCCAAACCTTACCCTCTACTTCAAAGCCAAGAAAGCAGCCATATTCCCCCTTTGCTCACCTGCATACCTATGTGAAAACAACTTATCATGATTACAATAAGTACAAATGTCCGTCACATGAACATTGGACGGATCTATACCGATATCCTCAAGTATTATCTTATTCGCCTCCCACAAATCAAGCATATAATGAGTCTCATCCTTAAACTTAAGTATACTTTCAAGACTCTTTTCACTAAATACTTCTCTAAACTTATCGGCAACTTCCACTCCCACCTCATAACAATCCGCACATATACTTGGACCGACACAGGCTATCATATCTTCTGCCCTACTGACGTAATTTGACTGCATGGCAGCAAATGTTTTTTCGGATATCCTCTCCACCGTTCCCCTCCATCCTGAATGTGCAAGACCTATAGCCTTATTCTTCGTATCCAAAAGATATATGGGTACACAATCGGCAAAGAAGGTAACAAGACAGACACCTTTTTCATTTGTTATAAGTGCATCCACATCCCCGTATTCTCTTTTTCTTAGTATACCGCTACCTCTGTGTTTACTTTCCGCCTTAAGTACATTGGTAGTATGGGTTTGATAAGATAAAACCATATCTTCCACATCCACACCTAGAGCTTTGGATACTCTTTTATAGTTTTCAAGTACATTGTCATATGAGTTTTCCTTTGTAAAACTTAGGTTCATACTGCTTAAGTAACCTGTACTTACTCCTCCCATTCTGGTGGAAAAAGCATGTTTTACAAGGTTAGTAGCTTCAAGTGCGGGAAACTTAAGCAAACTTACCAAGTTAGCGTCTACTTCTTCTTTTAATCTTTCTTTATTATCTTTTCTGATCCATTCGGGCATACATACTCCTATCTAAAAAGCAGCTCTTAGCCAAGTGATTTCCTCACCTAAAATACTTACAACATCAAAACGAATATCAGACTTATATAAATTATTGATTTGCAAATATATAAAAGCCGTATCTTTGATTTTCTTTATTTTCTTTTTGTTTACCGACTCTTCCGGTCTTCCGAAATCATCATTTTTTCTGTATTTAACTTCTACAAATACTATAGTTTCTTTATCCCTAGCTATAATATCAACTTCTCCGACTTTACTGTAAAAATTTCTTTCAATTACGCTTAACCCTTGCTTGATTAAAAATTCACAAGCTTTTTTCTCATATTCAAAGCCCTTTTTTCGTTTATTTTCCATCATCAGCAACAATATTTCCAACAAAACTTCTTCTATGTATCGGGCATAAGCCATGCTCCTTTATAGCAGCTATATGTTCCTTAGTTCCATAACCTTTATTCTTAGCAAACTTATATTCGGGGTAGAGGCTGTCATACTCCACCATAAGCCTGTCCCTACTTACCTTTGCCACTATACTTGCTGCCGCTATACTTACCGACTTGGCATCTCCTTTTATAATTGAGACCTGCTTTATATCTACTTCCGGTATATGTACGGCATCATTTAATAAAATATCAGGTTTTAACTTTAAGTTTGATATAGCCGCCCTCATTGCCTCATAGGTGGCATTAAGTATATTGATTTCATCTATTCGTGCAGGGCTTACAATACCTATACCATAGGCAACGGCACTATCACAAATCTCCGTATACAAGCCTTCTCTTTTCTTTTCCGAAAGTTTTTTTGAGTCATTAAGGTATAGAATCTGCTTATTTTTGTCAAGTATTACACAGGCAGCTACCACAGGCCCGGCTAAGGGACCTCTGCCCACCTCATCAACTCCGGCTATGTATGTATATGCCTTGTATTTTTCTTCAAACTCCTGCATAGTCTTAAGTCTTTCAAGTTCCGCAGCAAGTTTTTCCTGTAACTTTTTTTGCTTATCTTCTTTCATTACTCTACTTCCTTCGGCTTTTCCAAGCTTATTTTACCGAGCTTTCCTTCTCTAAAATCCTGTATCAGTATTGCGGCAGCCTTTTCATAATCATACTCATTGCCCTTTTTAAGACAGGAGCGTTTAATTGCTATTTCTTTCAGCACCTCTTCTACAGTATTTCCTGCTATATCATATCTTTCTTTGAGTAAGCTTTCATCATTTTTAAAACACCATTCTATAAATACAGATGCAAGCTCTGTAGTATCAACTATCATATCATTGATAGAGCCTATAAAAGCAATCATTTCTCCGGTATGTTCATCTTCAAACTTCGGCCAAAGTATACCTGGAGTATCTAAAAGCTCAACCGACTTATTGATCCTAATCCACTGATTGCCCTTGGTTACACCGGGTTTGTTGCCGGTTTTTGCCATAGCTTTTCCTACTATAGAATTAATAAGCGTGGACTTTCCTACATTAGGTATGCCTGTGATCATAGTCCTTACCGGACGATTCTTTATGCCCCTTTTAAGGTCTCTTTCTCTTTTTTCTTTCGCTGCAATTTCTATAAGAGGCATAAGTTTTTTGGTAAATTGATTTTTTCTTGAGTCAAGCGTCATACACAGGCAGCCCTTGGACTCGTAATAATTAAGCCACTCTTTATTAACTCTCTCATCTGCCATATCAGCCTTATTAAGTATAATTATTCTTGATTTACCTACGGCAAGTTTTTCTATATCAGGATTGGAAGTAGCCATAGGCGCTCTTGCATCAAGCATTTCTATAACTATATCTATTATCTTTATATCCTCTGACATAGCCCTCTTAGCCTTGGTCATATGCCCCGGATACCACTGGATTTTCATAAGTTCTCCTTATACAAAAGGACAATGCAAAAGCACTGTCCTTAGATTTTATTGCGTATTTACTTTACAGCTTCTTTAACCTTAGCAGCCTTTCCTACTCTTTCACGCAAGTAGTTAAGCTTAGCTCTTCTTACCTTACCTCTTCTTACAACCTCTATATTGCCTATAAAAGGTGAGTGAAGCGGCCATGTCTTTTCAACACCTATACCGTTAGAAAGCTTTCTTACGGTAAATGTCTCTCTTGCACCGCCGTTTTGTCTCTTAAGTACAGTACCTTCAAAAATCTGTACTCTTTCTCTGTTTCCTTCCTTGATCTTGTTGTGTACCTTTACAGTATCACCAACTCTGAACTCAGGAACCTCAGCCTTAAGCTGTGTAGCTTCAATACTTCTTATTATGTCGTTCATCTTATCCTCCTGTTAACTTGACATTCTTAATCTAATAATTTAGAAAAGAGGAATATCGCCTTTTACAACTTGATGAGTATAACATAATTTAGTAATTAAAACAAGTTATTTTTCTGTTAATGCCTTTGTCTCTCTTGCTATAGCAAGTTCTTCATTGGTCGGTACAAGCATTACCTTAACCTTTGAATCCGGTGTTGATATCAGGGTCAGCTTACCTCTTACATTATTAGCTTCGTCATCAATCTTGATTCCAAGGTATCCAAGATAAGAGCAGACAGCTTTTCTTCCCGGTATATCATTCTCCCCTATACCTGCTGTAAAGCAGATTGCATCAACTCCGTTCATGGCAGCGGTATAAGCTCCTATATACTTGGCAACTCTGTAATGGAAAGCTTCAAGTGCAATACGTGCAAGCTCATTACCTTCTTCTATGGCTTTTTCAATATCTCTAAAGTCGGAAGAAAGTCCGTTGGACATACCGTACACACCTGACTTCTTATTAAGTATATCAAGTATCTCATTAATATTCTTGCCCTCTTTATTGGCAATAAATTGCATAACCCCCGGATCTATATCGCCTGATCTGGTTCCCATTATAAGTCCTTCAAGCGGTGTGAATCCCATAGAAGTATCTACGCACTTTCCACCTATTGAAGCTGACACTGAAGCGCCGTTTCCAAGGTGGCATACTATAACCTTAGCTGTCTTTGGGTCAAGATTTCCGAACTTTATAGCCTCTCCTGATACAAACTTATGGCTTGTTCCATGAAAACCGTATCTTTTGATAGAATATTTTTCATAATATTCATGTGGTATGGCATATCTTGATGCCTTATCAGGTACTGAGGCACCGAATGCGGTATCAAATACCACTACATTCTTAACACCCGGTATAACCTTTTCAACCGCCTCTATACCCATAAGGTTTGCAGGATTGTGTAAAGGTCCAAGGTCGAAGCAATCACGAATACCCTGCTTTACATCTGCATCCACAAGCACCGACTCACTGTACTTCATACCTCCATGAACTACTCTGTGTCCAACCGCATGAATCTCATCAAGGCTCTTAATTACTCCATGCTCACTGTCAAGCAAGGCATCAAGTACCATCTTGATTGCTTCATTATGACTTGGCATAGGATTTTCTATTATATGCTTATCCTTTCCGGCTGCCTGATGTGTAAGTTTTGATCCGTCTATTCCTATTCTCTCACAAAGTCCCTTAGCTATGACCTCTTCTGTATCCATATTTATAAGCTGATACTTAAGGGAAGAACTACCACAGTTGATTACTAAAATATTCATTTTACTTACTCCTCAATTATTTAATGTTTATTTATCAGTTATGTAAACTGCCAATTATATAAAGCCAATAGCATCTTCTTTATAAAGCCGATATATTGTTTAGGCTTTTCTACATGATTTATAATCGCACTTTATCATTATCACCGGTAAATATACCAAACCTTCTTTTGCCGACTTATCTTCTGTAAAATTAAAGCTATAAATTAACTATATTATTTTAGAAACTAATCTATAAATAAATGTATAAGCAAAATTTAGTTTAATTTACCGGCTTAATTACTTTAGTCTTATATAATAACCTGACTATGCCTCACACTGTACTGCGGTTATAGCTACAACTCCTACGATATCTTCCCAAGTGCAGCCTCTTGAAAGGTCATTGACCGGTCTTGCTATACCCTGGCAAATAGGTCCGTAAGCTTCAGCTTTAGCAAGTCTTTGAACTAATTTGTATCCGATATTTCCTGCATCAAGATCAGGGAAAATAAGCACATTTGCCTGACCTGCAACCGATGAACCCGGTGCCTTTGAGCTGCCCACACCCGGATCTATAGCCGCATCAAGCTGCAATTCTCCATCTAAACTAAGCTCCGGCGCCATCTCCTTGGCAAGTCTTGTAGCTTCTATAACTTTATCTACATCAGGATGTTTCGCACTTCCCTTGGTTGAATGACTGAGCATAGCTACCTTCGGCTCCGAACCTACTAAAAGTTTGAAACTTTCTGCTGATGATATGGCTATTTGAGCAAGCTTTTCAGGATCCGGATTTTGCTCAAGACCGCTGTCGGCAAAAATAAACGCACCATGATCACCATACTCACAGTCAGGCACTATCATCAGGAAAAACGCAGATACCAGCTTGGTATTAGGCTTAGTCTTAATAATCTGAAGACTTGGTCTTAATGTATCCGCCGTAGAGTGGCAGGCACCCGATACCATACCGTCAGCATCTCCGTTTTTTATCATAAGACAGGCGTAGTAAGCATAGTCTGACAGCATGATTCTTCTTGCCTCCTCATGTGTAAGCCCCTTAGCCTTTCTAAGCTCTACAAACAGATCCTCATACTGCTGAGTTTTTTCATATGTATGCGGATTGATTATAGTAGCCTTGCTGATATCAAGACCCTTGGAATTTTCTGCAACTTCTTCGGGTGTACCTATTATTATAAGTTTTGCTATTCCCTCCTTAAGTATAGTTTCAGCAGCCTGAAATGTCCTTCTGTCCATAGACTCCGGCAGAACTATGGTTTTATTTAACCACTTAGCTCTTTCCCTAATCTGTTCCATAATGCTCATGTTTATAAAATCCCCTTTCAACCTATAATAAGTCATATCTTTATGAACTACTTAATTATAGTATATTTTAACGTAAAATTACAAGTATTTAAAACAGTTCTTTGTATAATTTTCTTATATATTTCTGTAAATATATAAAGTCGACTGTTTACAGAATATATTATATGCCTTATACCGACTTTATATCTTCTACAATCGACTTTATTTACTTAGTTGTTACTTTCTTATAATTAATAATAGTTATTGTAATTTTTTATACTCGAACAATTCAATTTTCACAGGAAGCACTGTTACAACTTATGTGCCTTGGATATACGTATATAATATACCAATTGAAAGCTTACTGTCAGACCTATATAGAGCTACTACCGGAATTCATCTTACTCTGATTTATAAATAAAAAATTAAGCATTTTTAGTTTTTTGACAAAGATGAATTACCTGCCTAAACTGTAGCTAAACAATAATAAAACTTATAACAATTCAGCACTGAAAGTCTTACATTGTCTTTGCTCATATAACTTAACTATTGTTGTGCAAGATGTGAACGTACCTTTCACCTGTTTTATTGCACATTAAGTTCATCAAACATTAAAAATCCCATGTCGGCTGCATTGCTAAGTGTAAAGTATGCCGTATACCTCTTAACTGGAGTATATCTGTCACTACCATTATATGCAACAAGATCTCCACTAACTTTAGCCCTATCACCCTCTATACTTACATACATGCCCTCATAAGCCGGATAGGCAATTCCTGCATCTCCGAAACTTCCACTTCCTTCAATTACATACTGCCCTCCTTTAAGTTCTCCATACCTTGCAAATGCTCTTATATCACTTTCATTACTTGAGCCTGTAAGATCTCTCATTATTGACATCAGATCTGCCTGACTTACTATATTATAATAATCCCCTGATATGTACTGCTCTCTTACCCTGGAATCTTTCTTATTATATATATAGGCATAAGTTAAAAATGCCTTATCATTTGATGTAAGATTATCCCTTTTTTTATAAAAATTTGTACTTACAGGATTTTTATCATAAAAATCATACAGTACCCAAGATACCATTGCATTCATATACAACTTATTTTTTTCGCTTCCGATATCAACATATTCTCCGCTTGCTCCTACCAAATAGCCGTCAGGAGTTTTAGTACTTGTAAGCATTGCTCCGCTTGAACCGAGGTAATAGTTTCCTATCCATGTATTCTTTTTCATAATCCCGGCTTGATCAAAATAATACCAGGCACCGTCATTGTCCATAAACCATCCGGACTTGACATAGGTGTTATCATCTCGAAGGTAAAACCAATCCCCTGCTCGATTTACCCACTGACCTGCAAAGGCAGACATTGACAATGCCATACTGAACGCTATGCTGATAAAAATTCCAAGTGTTTTTTTCATGCTATTTTACCTTCCTTTTCATAATATTTAACTTTATTATACAACTTTGTTT
>CAJPUK010000029.1 GCA_905373785.1 uncultured Johnsonella sp.
TCATTTCCTTATCACAATATGGACATTTCATAAAGACTCCTCCCTGCTCATATATTGCACACAACAAATTTAGTCGGTTTCTAATATATCTTATCAATTTCCTTTGCTATTTTACTCTTTCTTAGTTTTCTTTGCATTATATGCTTTAATAAAATTAAAGGGTTAAGACTGTATGATAATTGTAACTTATAGTAATTTACCCATTCTATCACAGCAAATGTCCAAATAGCAAAGGCGATAAGCATTGTTAAAAATCCACTGTAATTTAATATTATCACTAAAACTCCTACAAATAGTAAAATCACATCTAATACCTTTAGCTTACTGTAAATCTTACCTGTATACTTTAGGGCAAATCCCGGTTTTGACATTCTCTTTGCCAAAATGCACCAAAAAACTGCTCCCTGTATAAGTATAAAGCTTAGTATAAATAATGGAAAAGAAACAGAAATTAAAGATTTTGCAGTAATAAGCAATTTTTTAAATATAAAAAAATTCATCCAAAATACCGTTACCGCTACTAACTCTCCCACAGCTAAATTAATTAATTTTTGTTTCATACACTTTTCCAAATTAATACACTCCGCCATATCTTCATATTTATACATCGAAATATAGTATATACTATTTAGCGATAAAGCTCTATATAAACAAACTAATGATTTTCTTAATAAGTAAAAACCTGCCTTAAATTTAATAAAATTTGTCTATCACATAAACCGTTACAAACTTTACAGACGAGGACTGTTCGAGTGTAGCTCGCCACGGAGTAGGCGAGCACACGAGTTCCGCAGTCTGTGTGAATTTGTCGAAGCTTTGAAAATGGGTTGCTGGTATGATTAAATTATACGGAGTTTTTTTATAAGCATAATTGTTTATGTTGCCAACACCCCTGTAACACAAAAAAACTGCTGCAAAGAAAGCTTGGATCTATTCATCCAAACCCTCAATGCAACAGTCTTATTTAACCGATCTTACTTATAATTAACTATCTTTCCGAAATCCGGTTTTAAGCTTGCTCCACCTACAAGACCTCCGTCTATATCGGCTTGTGCAAAAAGCTCGACTGCATTAGCCGCACCTACCGAACCGCCGTATTGTATACGAATAACCTCACTTACCGCACTGCCATAAAGCTCTTTAATACAATCTCTTATAGCCTTGCATACTTCCTGTGCCTGCTCGGTAGTTGCAGTCTTACCGGTACCTATAGCCCATATAGGCTCATAAGCTATTACCGTCTTTTTAGCATTCTCCTCGCTTACTCCTTGGAAAGCTATCTTTATTTGCTGGCGTATAAAATCTATGGTAATACCCTGCTCTCTTTGCTTTAAGCTTTCACCGCAGCATACAATAGGTGTAATTCCATGCTCAAATGCCTTATGCACCTTCTTATTAACTGTTTCATCAGTCTCCGCAAAATACTCTCTTCTCTCGGAATGTCCGATAATAACATACTCTACGCCTACACTCTTAAGCATCGGTGCTGATATCTCTCCGGTGTAGGCACCCTTATCTTCAAAGTACATATTTTCAGCACCTATTTTGATATCGGTTCCCTTGACCGCCTCAAGTGCAGGTATTATATCTATAGCCGGAACACAGAATACCACATCGGCATCAGCACCTTTTACCAGGGGCTTTAACTCTTCTATAAGCTTTACCGCCTCATCCGGTGTCATATTCATCTTCCAGTTGCCTGCTATAATCTTTTTTCTTGACATAATCAATACTCCCAACTTATATTTATTTGCTTTGTGCGGCTGCCACTCCCGGAAGTTCCTTACCCTCTAAAAACTCAAGGCTTGCTCCGCCTCCGGTAGATATATGAGTCATCTTATCCGCAAATCCGAGTCTCTTTACAGCATTAACAGAGTCTCCGCCACCGATAACCGTAGTCGCTCCCTCAAGATTTGCCACTGCCTTGCAGATCTCCAAAGTACCCTCGGCGAAGTTTTCAAACTCAAATACTCCCATAGGTCCGTTCCATACTACAGTTTTAGCACCTTCCAATGCCTTCTTATAGAGTTCTATAGTCTTAGGTCCTATGTCAAAGCCCGAAAATCCCGGATCTATAGTATCAACTACCCTTCTTTCGGTATCGTTATCAAACTCTTTACCCTCAACATGATCTATAGGAAGTAATAACTTAACGCCCTTAGCCTTTGCCTTTTCTATCATCTTAAGTGCATAGTCAAGCTTATCCTCTTCACAAAGAGAGTTACCTACCTCCTGTCCGAGTGCCTTGGCAAATGTATATGCCATACCACCGCCTATAATAAGTACATCTACCTTATCAAGCAGGTTATCAATTACATTGATCTTATCTGAAACCTTAGCTCCTCCAAGTATTGCCACAAAAGGCCTTACAGGGTTTTCTACCGCCTCACCGAGGAACTTGATTTCCTTTTCCATAAGATAACCTACTACGCTGTCCTTGCAAAACTTGCTTACTCCGACATTAGAGCAATGTGCTCTGTGTGCAGTACCGAAAGCATCATTTACAAAGATTTCATCGTCAACAAGAGCTGCCAATTCCTTAGCAAATCCGATGGCACTCTCATCCTTTTCAAGTTTTGTTTCCTCTTCTCTGTATCTGGTATTTTCCAAAAGGAGTACTTCCCCGTCTTTTAAGTCCTTTGCAAGTTTTACGGTTTCAGGACCGGTTACCTTAGGATCCGATACAAACTTAACCTCTACTCCCAGTCTTTCTGTAAGTGCCTTTGCCACAGGCTCAAGACTGAGCTCTTTTACAGGCTCACCCTTAGGTTTTCCCATGTGTGAGCAAAGTACCACTTTCGCACCCTCTCCTATAAGCTTTTTAATCGTAGGTAGGGCTCCGTCTATACGATTATAGTTTTGTATTACTCCATCTTTTATAGGTACATTAAAATCGCAGCGTACTAAAACCTTTTTGCCCTTTATATCCTTAAGATCATCCACTGTTCTTTTATTTAGCATAAATTTACCTCCATCTAAGGTGTTAATAATTAAAAGTGTAGTGTGTTACACCAATCAATTATATAAAAATAGGGGCTATTGCAAAATTTCTTTATACTCTGCAACAGCCCCAAAGCAGCACTGATTAACTTAAAAATTTAAGTATATACATTTTAATTTAATTAAGTTCAGCAAAGTACTTAATAGTTCTTACCATCTGTGAAGTGTATGAATTCTCATTATCATACCATGAAACTACCTGTACTTGATATAAATCATCACCAAGCGGACTAACCATAGTCTGTGTAGCATCAAACAGTGAACCGTACTTCATTCCTATAACATCTGATGATACTATCTCATCCTCGGTATATCCGTAAGAATCTGAAGTAGCCGCCTTCATAGCTGAGTTGATTTCTTCCTTTGTAAGACCGGCTTTCTTAACTACTGCTATAAGTATAGTAGTGGAACCTGTAGGTACAGGAACTCTTTGTGCAGAGCCGATAAGTTTTCCGTTAAGCTCAGGTATAACCAGACCTATAGCCTTAGCTGCTCCTGTAGAGTTAGGTACTATATTAGCCGCTCCTGCTCTTGCTCTTCTTAAGTCACCCTTTCTGTGTGGACCGTCAAGTATCATCTGATCACCTGTGTAAGCATGAATAGTACTCATAATACCTGATTGTATAGGAGCTAACTTATGTAAGGTTGCCGCCATAGGTGCCAAACAGTTTGTAGTACAAGAAGCTGCACATATTATAGTATCTTCTTTCTTAAGTGTCTTTTCATTAACTCCAAATACTATAGTCGGGAGATCATTTCCTGACGGAGCTGATATAACAACCTTCTTAGCACCTGCATCAATATGTGCCTGTGATTTTTCCTTAGAAGTATAGAAACCTGTACACTCAAGTACTACATCGATTCCAAGCTCCTTCCATGGTAAGTTTGAAGCCTGTGCCTCTTTATAAATCTTAATCTTCTTACCGTCTACTACAATATAATCCTCTCCGGCTTCTACTGTATGCTTATTCTCTCCAAAATATCCTGCAAAGCCTTTTTGAGCTGTATCATACTTAAGTAAATGTGCCAACATCTTAGGATCTGTAAGGTCATTAATTGCCACTACTTCATATCCGTCTGCCTCAAACATCTGCCTAAATGCTAAACGTCCAATACGTCCAAAACCATTAATTGCAACTTTTACTGACATTGTTTGTCCTCCTATTATATAAGAAACTTATATATCCTGAATTAATTAAAATCAACCGAAGCTATACGGTCAAAAGAAAACCTTATAATTATGGTTAAGTTTTAATCAATATACTAATAATTATACAACATTACGGCACTTTTTCAATTGGGTAATAATACATAAATATATCAACTCATTTAAACTATTTTAAGTTAAATTAAACAGTGTACTTTAAGCGATTTTACTTACTTTTTAGCCTTGATAAAAAACAACGGACTTATATTTCCTCTTTTATCTCTTTCTTCTCTTCCTATAATCTCATCAAGATATTCATCTTTTATCTTTTCTACAGTATATCCAAGCTCTGTAAGATACTGCCTATCCCAATCGGGTCTCCTCTTATCACTTAAGAACAGTGTTTTCATAAGATCGAAGTCTCTTTTGAACTCTATAGGATCGCCATAAGGTGTAACCTTTGCATTATACTTTTCTTCAACATAAGCTTTTCTTTTTGCATGCTGTTCTTTCAGATCCGCAAAGAAAATATATCCGTACCATAAACCGTCAAATACCAGAAGTCTTCCGCCTTTTTTAAGTAGACGATACCACTCTTTATAAGCTTTTTTAGGATCCGATAAAGTCCAGACAAGGTTTCTGCATATAATTACATCAAATGTTTCATCTTCAAAGCCGGTATTCTGACAATCCATAGCAAGAATCTGAGCATCTACATTGTTCTTTTTGAGTTTCTCTCTTGCCTGCTCAACCATAGCTTCTGTAAGGTCTATACCTGTAACCTTTCTTTTATCACTTGATAAAATTAAAGGGAAAAATCCGGGTCCCGTACCTATATCAAGTATATTAAGCTCTCCTTCACCTATTTCACTTAATATAAATTTCTTCCAAGCTTCATGCTCATCTCCCAAATACTCTCTGTCTATGACCTTACTGTAATTTTCAGAGCTTTCCGTCCAGTACTCTTGGATATGATTCATCTACTTACCCTCCCACTGTGTCATGAAAGTACTGTCAGCCGGGAATTGCGGTACATATTTTTCTACAAACTCTTTTTGTTCTTTTACCGGATCAAAGTCCTTAAAAGTTTCAGGATACAGAGCCTTTCCTATATACTCTATTAAAACATAGTCATGCAATGTTCTCATGATGTCATTATCAAGTGCATATACTCTTTTCTCTTTTACCGCATCAAGTTGATCCCAACCGTCTCTTGCGGAAATTAACTGATTAAGAGTTTCCTGAGTCTTTGCTTCATCTATTGTATATCCGGTCTTTATACTTACCATATTCTCTCCGGTAAAGTTTCCTCCCTCCAAGAATATTGCATAAGGATTTTTGGAGAATATGTATTCTGGCTCCGCATCTCCGTTCTTTTCATAAACACCCTCATATATATTTATAGCTCCAGCTTCTTTTGCAAACATTCCCATCATATAATTTCCGTAGGTCTTGCCATATTCTTTAAAATTATCGGTATTAAAACGAAGCTCTATATATACGGTCTTCTTGTCTTCCTCGGGAATGGTTGCGGCAACCTTTCTTATTTCTTCCATCTTGGTTTTATAATTATCAATCAACTCCTGTGCTCTTTCTTCTTTGCCGAATATCTCTCCAAGCACCCTTGTAGACTCATAGTGTGCCTCTTCAGAAAGATCCGTATAGTCAATAAATATAACAGGTATTCCTGCCGCCTCAATAGCCTTGATATTATTTTCTCCTATATTCTCATATTGATAATTGGCAAAAATTGCAACATCGGGCTTTAGTGATATCAATTTTTCAGTATCAAAATTATCTTTAATTGTTGATCCCACGTCCTGCATATCCTTAAATCCCGGAGTTTTTTCCATCATTATATCCCACATGGTCTTGGAATAATGCTCTGTATCATAGAATGATGTACAGGTAATCTTTTCAAATATATCCTCACCGCATATTGTAAGTAAATTCTCATAATAATAAGGATAATATGCAGTTTTTACAGGAAGCTTAATTGTTACCTCTCTTCCTCTTACATCCTTTATGGTCTTTTCTCCCTGTGCTGCCTCAGAGCTTTCTGAACTTTTAGCCTCAGTACTTACCTCACTTTGTGCTGTAGATGCCGCACTGCTTTCCACAGAAGTGCTCTGTGCCTTTGCACATCCTCCTACCAATAACATACAGCCTAAAATTAACGCCGCTTTTTTCATATTTCTCATAATACTCTTCCTTTCTTTTTTACTTTTTTATTGATATCGGAAATATTGACTTAAACCCCTGTTTTGTCTCGGTAATTTCAAGGTCAACACCATAAACCGACTCCAATATATCTTTTTTAAGTATATCCTTGTTGTCGCCCTTATAATTCATAGCACCGTTTTCTATAATATGAATTTTTTCAACATATCTGGATATTAATGATAAATCATGCAATATAAGTATGGTTATTACATTATGTTTTTGTGTGTATTCCAGTAATAAACTCAAATATTCCAGTTGATTTCTAAGATCAAGTGCGGAAGTCGGCTCATCTGCAAAAATTATTTTAGGCTCTTTAACCAGTGCCTGCGCAAGTAAAACCATCTGCCTTTGACCTCCCGAAAGTGTTTGGAAATTTCTTGCTTCCATAGACTTTAAGTTAAGTCTGTTTAATACATTGTCAACTTTTTCCATCTGCTCCTTTGATACCGACCAGCCAAGACTTTGATAAAGCCCCAAAAGCACGACCTCATATACACTAAGATCACATATAGCCTCTGAGCCCTGTGCTATATATGAAAAATCTTCATTTTTTAATTTACTGCCGTTAAAAGATATATTACCCTCAGCATGTTCAAGCTTAATTATACTTTTTATGAACATACTTTTTCCGGAACCGTTGACTCCTATAACTCCGTTTATAATACCCGGCTTAAACTCACAGGAGATTCCTTTTAATATTTGTGTATTATTCTTTTTTAATTTTATACCTTCTACAATTAAGCTCATATCTTTTTCCTTTTAAAAACAATAGTTGCTAAAAACGGAACACCTATAATATTGGTAATAATTCCTATTGGTAACAACCCTCCGGGGATAATAGTCTTGGATATTATTGACGCCGTCAGCATAAGAGCAGCTCCTAAAAGTGATGAAAGCGGTGCCAGATATCTTGCATCACTTCCCACAAGATACTTTGCAAGGTGCGGAGCAAGAAGACCTATAAAACCTATTGTTCCTACATAGGATACCGCAACCGCAGTCATTACTGAGCTTCCTATAAATATGATTATCCTTATCTTATTGATATCAAGTCCCATACTTTTGGCTCTGTCATCAGATAAGTTAAGCACATTAAGATCCCAGGCATAGCGATATGTAATGATGAAAAATATTAAGAAATTTATTGCCGTTACCGTAACACCGTACATATCCGCCTTCGCAACTGTTCCGAATACCCAATTTACCATTTTTTGTACTTCTCTCTCATCTGCCATATATTGAAGCAATGACTGTATGGCAAGGAAGAAGAAGTTAAGAGCCACACCGAAAAGTGCCATTAAAGTAGAGTTGAGTTTTTTTCCAACTATTGCCACAAGCATGATAACACAGCAGATTATTGAAAATATAGCCGCACTCAAGGGGATATTAAGCGACATAAATACAAACGGAAAGCCTGTAAGTATACTAAAAGACGCTCCACAGCTTGCCGCTGCCGATATCCCCAAAGTAAAAGGGCTGGCTATAGGATTTTTTAATATGGACTGCATATAATAACCGCTGACACCAAGGCAAGCCCCTACCACTACACAGGTAAGGCTTTTGGGTATACGGAGTCTAATCATGACGATTTTTTCTATTATATCGGCATCGTGTGTAAAAAAACCTTTTAAGAACTCTATTATATTAAGCTCATAGTTACCTATAGTAAGATCAAAGCATATAAACAGTAAATTAATAAAAACCGCTATAATTAATATGTTTCTTCTCTTACTTGAAATTTTTTGATAATAATTAACTATAATATCTCCCCCCTTATATTAATGTTAAACAAGTAGAAGCTTTTAACCTTTCTACTCTTTCACAAGGCAGTGTTTGTAATAAGGCTAAACTCACTAAAAACAACCCTGTTATATTAAAAAAGCACCCTATTACTTGAATAGAGAGCTTTTAAGTACATAAAAAACTTACTTCCATCGCTCGTAGAAATCAAGTAAATACAATAAGGCAGGCATTCCGACTTTGAGCATATTACTTTTCTCATTACGGTGGCGGGACCGTATAGGATTTACACCTATTTCCCCTTTTAATCCAATCGGATATTTTTAGTGATTTATCCGATTTTGAACCTTAAAGTTTATATTAAATTATAAATAACAAACAATATCAGTATATACCATAACTGCATTATATACAAGTACATTTTTACAAAAACACTTATTAAAACAGATAAATATTTTACAATTCAGACAGCTTAGATATATAATAACCAAATGAAAACTTACCTTGAGGTGTATATTATATATGTATGTCTATTAAGATAATACCGGATTTTATCTTCGTCTAACTTGTAAATAAAAGTTAACGTTTTTAGTTTTTTGGCGAAGATAAAATTACCTTCCTCAACCGTAACTTAAATATTCTATATTTCCTTTTTTATATATCCGGCTATGTTAGTAGCATGGTCTGCAATTCTTTCAAGATTGCTTATAATTTCAAGAAAATAAATACCCGACTCCGGCACACACTCGCCCTTTGAAAGTCTTGATATGTGCTTTTCTCTAAGTTCAGCCTCCAGGCTGTCTACATTGTCCTCGTAATTGCTTACCTTTCTTACCAGTTCCAAATCTCCGGTTCTTCTGGCTTCAATAGCATTATATAAAGCCTTGTATACTTCATCATTTATTTGCCTTAGCTCCTCTATAGCCATATCGGAAAACCTAAGATCTCCTTCTATTAAGACCGTAACATTCTCTGCCAGGTTTTCTGCATGGTCTCCGGCTCTTTCTATATCCGATACCGTATAAAACAGATTACTTATAAGGAGTTTCTGCTCTTCATTTAATGATAGATTATCCACTTTTATAAGATAATCTATCAATGTATTTTGCATTTTATTGATAATTTTTTCACTTGCAAAAACTTTGTCCACACTTTCTTTATCCTTGCTGATAAGTGCGTCCATTGCAAGTTTTACATTCGCCAAGGTAAACTCTCCCATATGCACAACTTCCTGTATAGCCGTCTCCACCGCAAATGCCGGTGACTCAAGTATACGGCTGTCCAGATGCTGCATTGTAAGCTCAAGGTCCGCATTCTCTTCTCTGTCTTTCTTTTCCTCGGCATCTTCTTTGACTATAATTCCCGAAAGCTTTACAAGTTGCTTAGAAAAAGGGAAAAGAATCAATGTATTGGTTATATTAAAAAATGTATGGAAGATGGATATCTCAACCGCATTCATAGTACCAAGGGCAATATCTTTATATATACTGAAAAAAATAAAGCCTCCTACCGCAAATATCACCGCTCCCAAAGAGTTAAATAAAAGGTGTATAACCGCAGCTCTTTTAGCTATCCTTTTACTTCCCATACTTGATATAAGTGCAGTAATACAGGTTCCTATATTTTGACCCAAAGTTATGTATATAGCGGAGCTTGTCGTAACGACTCCGTTGATAGCCAAAGTCTGCAATATACCTACCGAAGCTGATGAACTTTGTATAAGTGCAGTCACTACACAGCCGACTATTATTGCAAGTATAGGATTTTTACCGAGTACAATAAAAGCTTGTGAGAATATAGGCATATCAGTGTAGGGCTTTAGTGTACTTGACATTAATTTCAGTCCGAAGAACAAAAGTCCAAGTCCCATTATTATCTCACCGGCAGTCTTCTTTTTAGAAGATTGTGAAAAAAGAATAATCAATGCACCTATGCCTATGATAAGGGGTGCATAGAAATCCGGGCTTAAAAGTGCAACCGCATCTCCAAGCTGATTAATAGATACTATCCAAGCGGTTACCGTGGTACCTATATTGGCACCCATAATAACTCCTACCGCTTGATTAAGTGTAAGTATTCCGGCACTTACAAAACCGACAACCATAACGGTGGTCGCTGCCGAGCTTTGTATAATAGCAGTTATGACAGTACCCATAAGCACCCCCATAAACGGATTATTTGTAAGCATATTTAAGAATTTCTGCATCTTTCCGCCTGCAGTCTTTTGCATACCGTCCGCCATTATATGCATACCATACAGGAACATACCTATTCCGCCCAAAAATCCAAAAAGATTAGAGATGTTGTCCATTTTAATTATAATCCCCCTTTAATCTGTCGCCCCTATTCTATCATTCTCAAATTTTTATTTCAATGATTTTTATTAACGCTACTTTTTTCCTTTTAAATATAAACTTTAAAATAAAAAACCAAGGCTGCTTTATATAACATTCACCCTCGGCTCTTTGTAATATATTTAATTTAATTTTGACTTTGCAAGCTCTACCAATTTTACGAAAGCTGCATTATCATTTAATGCAAGTTCCGCTAAAACCTTTCTGTTAAGCTCTACTCCCGCAAGCTTTAATCCGTTCATAAACTTAGAATATGACAAACCTTCAGCTCTGGTTCCCGCATTAATACGTGCTATCCAAAGTCTTCTGAACTGTCTCTTTCTTTCTTTTCTTCCGGCATAAGCACTTGCAAGCGCTCTCATAACTGACTGCTTTGCTATTCTATATTGCTTGGAGCGTGCTCCTCTGTAACCTTTTGCTAATTTTAATATCTTATTATGCTTTTTCTTAGCGTTTACTCCGCCCTTAACTCTTGCCATTTATTCTATTCCTCCTTCTTAACTTTTTAGTCCTACAGATATGGTAAAATCTTCTTCATAACCTTTGCATTGCTTGCATCGGTAACTATATCTTTTCTAAGATTTCTTTTTCTCTTAGTTGACTTCTTAGTTAAGATGTGAGACTTATATGCTTTATTTCTAACCAATTTCCCTGAACCGGTCTTCTTGAAACGCTTTGCTGCTGCTCTACTTGTCTTTATCTTTGGCATAACTTCCTCCTTGATTATCTGTTATTTTTACTTAAGCTTTCTTGGCTGATAAAAACATGATCAAACTCCTGCCTTCCGCCTTTGACGGTCTGTCTATAACGGCTATATCCGAAAGTTCCTTGGCAAAATCATCAAGTATATACTTAGACAGATGCATACGTGTCATCTCACGTCCTCTGAATCTAAGCGTAACCTTAACTTTATTTCCTTTTTCCAAAAACTTTCTGGCAGCTCCTACTTTGGTATTAAGATCATTAGTATCAATATTCGGTGACAAACGAACTTCTTTAACCTCTATAACCTTCTGCTTCTTCTTCGCCTCTTTATCTTTTCTGGCTATCTCATATCTATATTTACCGTAGTCTATAATTTTACAAACCGGTGGATTCGCAGTGGGAGCGATTAAAACTAAATCTTCTCCTGATTCTTCAGCCTTTTGTAAAGCAACAGACAGAGGAACCACACCTAATTGAGTACCATCTTCCGCTACCAAACGGACTTCCTTTGCCCTTATTTGTTCGTTAATCAATTGCTCGCTAATAACTTTACACCTCCGTATATTAATCAATGCCTTATTTTGTAATAATTTAATCTCAAAACTCAAACTTTGTTTATATAAAACCGACACTACGGTCTTAACATTAAATCATTACAGTATTTACCGTGCGGAAACAAGTATTTACCCACACAATAAAAAAAGCCAATAGAAAACTATCCGCCACAAGATAATACATATACTCATCCATATGTCATATGTACCAAATTATAAACCCGGGACACTCCTGTGCCAAGGTGAGGCGAACCTGCTTTCTGTATCTACCGCCCTATATGATATCAATAAAGTATATAAATGTCAAGGAAAATATGATTTGTCGAGAATAACTTATATAATAATAATTTGTTGATAATAGTTTGTCTGAAAATAGCTTCTTTCGGAAACCGCTTGCGCTTAAGTCCTCGTGTAGCGGTACTAACTTTTCTGCTGCACTGACGTTTGCATAAAAGAAGTACCGACACTGCGGATGTTTCCTACAGAAGTTATTTTCAGACTGCCCAACCCTCAACTATAAATCTTATATAAAAAACAGTTATTCTCGACATAAGGGTGAGAGGGGAGGAAGTATACAACAAACCGGAAATCAATAGAAATCTTATAAAAACACTATAACTACAAGTAAGATTAAAATACAAGCTATTATAATTGTTTATGTTCCCAACATTACTGCACTACTGCTGTATTGGAAGTCTCTTCTTTTGCCACTTCAGTACTTAACTTTACATTTCTGTAACGCTTCATTCCCGTACCGGCAGGTATAAGTTTTCCTAAGATTACATTCTCCTTGAGTCCGTACAAGCTGTCAACCTTACCGTTAATTGCAGCCTCTGTAAGAACCTTGGTCGTCTCCTGGAAGGAAGCCGCTGACAGGAAGGAATCCGTAGCCAAGGATGCCTTGGTGATTCCAAGCATTACCTGCTTGCCTTCTGCCGGAGTCTTACCCTCTTCTATGAGTTTCTCGTTCATATCATTGAACTCAAGCACATCCATAGACACCCCCGGAAGAACATCTGAATCGTTGCTTTCTTCTATCTTGACCTTCTTAAGCATTTGACGAACTATGACCTCAACGTGCTTATCGTTGATCTCAACACCTTGCAGACGATAAACTCTTTGAACTTCCTGTATCATATAGTCCTGAACCGCTCTGACACCTTTTATCTTAAGTATGTCATGCGGATTTACACTACCCTCGGTAAGAGCGTCTCCCGGCTCTACTACCTGACCGTCCTGAACCTTCATTCTGGAACCGTACGGTATAAGATAGGTTCTTGACTCTCCTGATTCATTATCTGTTACTACAATTTCTCTCTTCTTCTTAATATCCTTAACTTCCACTACGCCGGCAAGCTCTGATATAATAGCAAGTCCCTTAGGTTTTCTTGCCTCAAAAAGCTCCTCCACACGAGGAAGACCCTGTGTGATATCTCCACCGGCAACACCTCCGGTATGGAAGGTACGCATAGTAAGCTGTGTACCCGGCTCACCTATTGACTGAGCGGCTATAATTCCTACCGCCTCACCTACCTGCACAACCTGACCGGTAGCCATATTGGCACCGTAACACTTTGCACATACTCCGGTATGACACTTACATGAAAGAATCGTTCTTATTTTTATATTATCTCTGCCGAGCTTTGCAAGCACCTTCATAACCTTACCTGCGGTCTTAGGTGTGCACATCTGATTAGCCTCTATAGCAACTTCATTATTATCCGGATCTATTATAGTCTCGGCAATATATCTGCCTGTAATTCTTTCTTCAAGACTTTCTATGATCTCATCTCCGTCTCTGAAATCCTTGATTTCCATATAGGGGATATCCTTACCTTCACAGCAATCACTTTCCCTTATGATAAGATCCTGAGATACATCAACCAATCTTCTGGTCAAGTATCCTGAGTCGGCTGTACGAAGTGCAGTATCTGAAAGTCCCTTTCTTGCACCGTGAGCGGATATAAAGTACTCAAGTACGTCAAGTCCCTCTCTGAAGTTTGACTTGATGGGAAGCTCTATAGTATGACCTGTAGTATCCGCCATAAGTCCACGCATTCCGGCAAGCTGCTTTATCTGCTTATCGGAACCTCTCGCTCCGGAATCCGCCATCATAAATATATTATTATAGGCATCAAGACCTTCAAGCAGATCCTTGGTAAGCTTTGCGTCAGCAAGATTCCAGGTCTCGATAACTTCTTTATATCTTTCTTCATCGGTCACCAAACCACGATGGAAGTTCTTGGCTATCTTATCTACTGTAGCCTCGGCTTCGGCAATAATCTGCTTTTTACTTTCAGGTACAGTCATATCCGATACGGAAACTGTCATCGCCGCTATAGTTGAGAATTTATATCCTATAGCCTTAATATTATCCAAAACTTCCGCTGTCTTTGATAAGCCGTGGACATTTATAACTTTTTCAAGTATCTGTTTACATTGCTTTTTCTTTACTAAAAAATCTACCTCTAAAAGTATGGCATCACTTTCCACACTTCTGTCTATAAAGCCCAGATCCTGAGGAATAATCTCATTAAATAAAAGTCTTCCTACAGTTGTTTCTATATTGCCGGTAACTACTTTACCGTCATCCATCTTCTTGCTTACTCTTACCGTTACTTTAGCGTGTAAGCTTATGACCTTGTTATCATAAGCCAATATAGCCTCATTAGGGCTCTTAAAGAACTTACCCTCTCCCAATGCTCCCGGTCTTAACTGTGTAAGATAATATATACCCAGAACCATATCCTGAGAAGGAACCGTTACCGGTCCTCCGTCTGAAGGTTTTAAAAGGTTATTTGGAGAAAGCAGTAAAAATCTGCACTCTGCCTGTGCCTCTACCGAGAGCGGAAGGTGCACTGCCATCTGATCACCGTCAAAGTCGGCGTTAAAAGCTGTACATACCAAAGGATGCAGCTTTATAGCCTTACCCTCTACAAGTACCGGCTCAAATGCCTGTATACCGAGTCTATGCAGTGTAGGCGCTCTGTTTAGGATAACCGGATGCTCTTTTATAACCTCTTCAAGCACATCCCAAACTTCTGTTTGCAATCTTTCCACCATTTTCTTGGCAGACTTTATATTATGAGCTGCACCGTTTGCTACAAGCTCCTTCATAACAAAAGGCTTGAAAAGCTCTATAGCCATCTCCTTAGGAAGTCCGCACTGATATATCTTAAGCTCCGGTCCTACAACTATAACCGAACGTCCCGAATAATCAACACGCTTTCCGAGCAGGTTTTGACGAAATCTTCCCTGCTTACCCTTAAGCATATCCGAAAGAGATTTTAATGCTCTGTTTCCCGGACCTGTAACCGGTCTTCCCCTTCTTCCGTTATCTATAAGTGCATCTACCGCCTCTTGCAGCATACGTTTTTCATTTCTTATGATTATATCGGGAGCTCCGAGTTCAAGAAGTCTTGCCAAACGGTTGTTACGATTGATAATCCTTCTATACAGATCATTAAGATCGCTGGTTGCAAATCTTCCTCCGTCAAGCTGTACCATAGGTCTTATATCCGGCGGAATAACAGGTATTGCTGTAAGTATCATCCACTCCGGTCTGTTTCCCGAGTTTCTAAAAGCCTCAACCACCTCAAGTCTTTTTATGATCTTAGCCCTCTTTTGCCCGCTGGCATCTTCAAGCTGCTCTCTTAAATCCTTTGACTCCTTGTCAAGATCTATGGCTTTTAAGATCTCATATATAGCCTCAGCTCCCATACCCGCCTTAAAATTACCGTATCCATAGGCTTCTATAGCTTCTCTGTATTCTTTTTCGGAAAGAACCTGCTTATAGCTGAGTCCACTTTCCATTGCATCAAGTACTATGTATGAGGCAAAGTATAATACTTTCTCAAGTACTCTCGGCGACATATCAAGTATAAGTCCCATACGTGAAGGTATGCCCTTAAAGTACCATATATGTGACACCGGTGCGGCAAGTAATATATGTCCCATTCTCTCACGTCTTACACTTGCCTTGGTTACTTCTACGCCACATCTGTCACAAACAACTCCCTTATAACGCACTTTCTTGTATTTGCCGCAATGACACTCCCAATCTTTGCTTGGACCGAATATCTTTTCGCAAAACAAGCCCTCTCTTTCAGGTTTAAGAGTTCTATAATTTATAGTTTCCGGTTTTTTTACCTCACCTTTTGACCATGATATGATCTTCTCAGGAGAAGCCAGACCTATTCTTATAGCATCAAATGATATAGGCTGATATGATTCGTTATTATCAGACATATATGCTCCCTTCTATCTCTGTAATAGTTTGGTGTCGGAACACCTGTTTACTTGCATGATCCGTTACAGTAAAGATTACTCTTCGCCATCCTCAAATTCATAGCTATCCTGTGTTTCATCAAATTCTTCATTCGGTTCAAACTCTTCGTTATTCAAATCCGTCTCACTATCCTGACTTTTAAGTTGCTCATGTATTGTATAACCTGCTTTTTCAAAACCGCTGTCCTCATTATAGTGCCTGTCATCACCTTCTAAAATAGAGCTGAAACTTGTATCACCGTAACTTGTATTTTCCTTAAGTTCTATCTCTGAACCTTCTTCCGTGAGTATACTGACATCAAGTCCAAGAGACTGAAGTTCCTTTAATAATACCTTAAATGACTCCGGAATACCCGAATCAGGTATATTATCTCCCTTAATAATAGACTCGTAAGTCTTTACTCTTCCGACAACATCATCAGATTTTACGGTTAAGATCTCCTGTAAAGTATAGGCTGCACCGTAGGCTTCAAGTGCCCAGACTTCCATCTCTCCGAATCTTTGTCCGCCGAACTGCGCCTTACCTCCAAGCGGCTGCTGTGTAACTAAGGAATACGGTCCTGTGGAACGTGCATGTATCTTATCATCTACAAGGTGATGAAGTTTAAGATAATGCATATGTCCTATAGTTACCGGACTGTCAAAGTACTCTCCGGTTCTTCCGTCTCTTAAGTGTACCTTACCGTCTCTTGATATAGGCACTCCCTTCCATAACTCTCTATGCTCTTTATTATCTTTAAGGTATTCTATTATTTCTTCTTTTATTATACCCTTATATTTGTTCTCAAAGGTTTTAAGATCGGTGTTAACATAGTCATTGGCTATCTCAAGCATATCCATAATGTCATTCTCATTAGCCCCGTCAAATACCGGAGTTGCGAGGTTGAATCCAAGCGCCTTAGCCGCAAGTGATAAGTGAATCTCAAGTACCTGTCCTATATTCATACGTGAAGGCACACCCAGAGGGTTAAGTACTATGTCCAAAGGACGTCCGTTAGGGAGGAAGGGCATATCTTCAACCGGTATAACTCTTGATACGACACCCTTGTTACCGTGTCTTCCTGCCATCTTATCTCCTACGGATATCTTTCTTTTTTGAGCTATATATATACGCACATTTTGATTTACTCCCGGCTGTAACTCGTCACCGTTGTCTCTGCTGAACACCTTGGCATCAACGATTACACCGTAAGCACCGTGAGGCACTTTTAATGAAGTATCTCTTACCTCTCTCGCCTTTTCACCGAATATGGCTCTAAGCAGTCTCTCTTCAGCAGTAAGCTCGGTCTCTCCCTTTGGAGTAACCTTTCCGACTAATATATCACCTGCCCTTACCTCGGCACCTATGCGAATAATTCCTCTTTCATCAAGGTCTTTAAGTGCCTCATCACCTACACCCGGCACATCCCTTGTAATCTCCTCGGAACCGAGTTTCGTATCTCTTGCGGCACACTCATACTCTTCTATATGTATTGATGTGTATACATCATCTTCTACCAGTCTTTCACTTATAAGTACGGCGTCCTCATAGTTGTAACCTTCCCAGGTCATAAATCCTATAAGCGGATTCTTACCCAGAGCTATCTCTCCATTCTTTGTTGAAGGACCGTCCGCTATAATATCTCCGGCCTTCACAAAATCACCTTTAAATACTATAGGCTTTTGATTATAGGAGTTTGACTGGTTACTTCTTGTAAACTTTATAAGTTTATAATCTTCTCTTTGACCGTTATCGGCTCTTTTTACAGTAATAAGCTCTGAGGAGCTTACAAGCACCTCTCCGTCATGTTTTGCGATTACACATACACCCGAGTCAACTGCGGTCTTGGTCTCCATACCCGTACCGACCGCCGGTGCGTCAGTGATCATAAGCGGCACCGCCTGTCTTTGCATGTTTGAACCCATCAAGGCACGGTTAGCATCATCATTTTCAAGGAAGGGAATCATACTTGTAGCAACAGAAAAGACCATACGAGGAGATACATCCATCAAGTCTATATTCTTCTTAGGAAACTCGGAAGTCTCATCTCTGTATCTTCCGGATACATTATTATGTATGAAATGTCCTTCCTCATCCAAAAGTTCATTAGCCTGTGCAACTACAAAATTATCTTCTTCATCCGCTGTCAAATATATAACTTCATCCGTTACTATAGGATTTTTAGGATCTGTTGTCTTATCAACCAACCTGTAAGGTGCCTCTATAAATCCGTACTCATTGACCCTTGCAAAACTTGCCAAAGAGTTTATAAGACCTATATTGGGTCCTTCAGGTGTCTCTATAGGACACATACGTCCGTAATGCGTATAGTGTACGTCTCTGACCTCGAAACCTGCTCTGTCTCTTGAAAGACCGCCCGGTCCCAGGGCTGAGAGCCTTCTTTTGTGAGTAAGCTCTGAAAGCGGATTATTTTGATCCATAAACTGTGATAACTGTGAACTTCCGAAAAACTCTTTTACGGAAGCGGTTACAGGCTTTATATTGATCAAAGACTGCGGAGTTATGCCCTCTATATCATGGGTAGCCATACGCTCTCTAACCACTCTTTCCATTCTTGAAAGACCGATTCTATACTGATTTTGTAAAAGTTCTCCAACCGCTCTTATACGCCTGTTGCCCAAATGATCTATATCATCTTTGGTACCTACATTGTCCTCTATATGTATGTTGTAATTAATACTTGCAAATATATCTTCTTTGGTTATATGCTTGGGTATAAGTTCAGATATATTTTTTCTTATAAGTGTTATAAGTTCCGCTCTGCCCTGTGCCGTATCCATAAGCTCTTTTAATTTAGGATAGTACACAAGCTCCGTTATCTCAAGCTTATCATCTTCATTAATATCAACATACTTATTTATATCAACCATCAAATTTGACAGTATCTTGATTTTTTTCATACTGTCTTCAAGTTTGCCGTTAGCCTCTATCCATATATAAGGAATAGCCAAATTTTGTATATTGTCCGCTAAATCCTTATCTATAAGGTCTCCGGCAGCAGCTATCACTTCTCCGGTATTTACATCTACCACATCTTCAGCCAACACTCTGCCAAGAACTCTGTTTCTTAAATGCAACTTTTTATTGAACTTGTATCTTCCAACCTTTGCAAGGTCGTATCTTCTTGCATCAAAGAACATAGCGTTGAGAAGGCTTTCCGCACTGTCAACTGAAAGCGGCTCTCCCGGTCTTATTTTCTTGTATAATTCCAAAAGTCCTTCGGAATATGTTGTAGCCGGATCCTTAGCCATACTTGCCATAAGCTTAGGTGAATCACCGAAAAGCTCCAATATGGCATTATTGCTTCCGACCCCCAAAGCACGTATCAGCACCGTTACCGGAACTTTACGAGTTCTGTCTACACGTACATAAAATACATCATTGGAGTCCGTCTCATACTCAAGCCATGCTCCTCTGTTCGGTATTACCTGACAGAAAAAACACTCTTTACCGAGCTTATCATGCTCAACTGTATAGTATATGCCCGGTGAACGCACCAACTGGCTTACTATTACTCTTTCTGCACCGTTGATCACAAAAGAACCTGTGTCGGTCATAAGCGGAAGATCTCCCATGAAGATCTCATGTTCATTAATTTCATCTTTGTCATTATTACATAATCTTATCTTTACTTTAAGCGGAGCGGCATATGTTGCATCTCTATCTTTACACTCTTCTATACTATATTTCACATCATTTTTGCATAATGTAAAATCAACAAAATCAAGACTTAAATGCCCTGCAAAATCTTCTATAGGAAAGATATCATGAAATACTTCCTTAAGTCCATCTCTTAAAAACCACTGATACGAATCCTTTTGAAGCTCAATTAGATTAGGCATTTCGAGTACTTCTTTTTGTGTGGAGAAACTCATCCTCATGCTCTTGCCTGACTTAATAGGATGCATCTTGCTTTTTTCCATCGACGTTTCACTCCTGTGTATTTTTTTACTATATACATGATACGGTGCCACAATAAATTATAGGGATCAGATGTAAACAGATTTACCGAATATGCATATGCAACAAGTACTTAAGCATATTTATAAAAATTAACAAAAACTAAAGCATAATCTGTATTTACAAATATCCCCCTTTCTGATACTCTATAAAGAAAGCAATAACTAACACGTGAACTACCCATAGTCTAAAGCCTATGGGCTTCCTGCTTCGCTGACCTCGCAACCTACTATCTCCACAGGCGTTAATTCGGGCAGTCCCTGCCCTATTGTTTTTTTCTTATACTACCTTAACCCACCGTCTAAAGCCGGTGGG
>CAJPUK010000030.1 GCA_905373785.1 uncultured Johnsonella sp.
GGGCAGTCCCTGCCCTATTGTTTTTTCTTATGCTACCTTAACCCACCGTCTAAAGCCGGTGGGTTAAGGTAGCATTATTTCAAATGTCGTACCTGAACCTAAGTAATTCTTTGTAAGGCTTTTACCTTACTCTTATAAACTTTATTATATCATTAAGACTTTCACTTACCAAGTTAAAATCTTTTTCCCTTATATAACCTGTAAGAACGGCAAATTCATCCAATCCTTCAAGTCTGATAACCTCCGAATCCGCAAAGGCTCTTCTGCACCTTGTTATATGCTTCTCATCCACATCCTTAAATCTTATAAAATATCTATGTGAGGTCTTGTCCATGGGTAGTACTTTTGCTCTTTCCTCAGACCATTCTATAGGTAATCTATTGCTTCCAAGTTTAATTATTGAGAGTATATCTGAGACTACCGCACTTGCCGTAGGCAACTTTCCGGCTCCGCTGCCGTAAAGCATGGTCCTGCCGAGCATATTTCCTTCAAGTAAGATAGCATTAAAAACTCCCTTTACCATGTATAAGGGATTATCTCTATCAAGCATCATAGGGCAGACATAGGCTGCTATGTCTCCGTTATCATCAACAGTTGCACTTCCGCAAAGCTTTATTGCCATTGACATCTGCTTAGCATATTCAAGATCCACTTTTTCTATTTTACTTATACCCTCGGTATATATATCACTGAACTTTACTTCTTTTCCACAGGCAAGTGAGCTTAATATGGCTATTTTTCTTCCGGTATCGTATCCTTCTATGTCGGCTTCAGGGTTTCTTTCCGCATAACCGAGCTCCTGTGCTTTTTGTAAAGCTTCTTCAAAGCTTTGCCCTTCTTCCGTCATGCAGGTCAGTATATAATTGGTTGTACCGTTTAATATTCCGTCTATCTCTTTTATAACCTCTCCCGCAAAGGCATCTCCTATCGTCCTTATAAGAGGTATACCGCCTCCTACACTTGCCTCAAAAAGAAAGGCTACATTCTTTTCCTTGGCAATCCTAAGCAGTTCACTTCCGTACATTTCCACCAATGCCTTGTTGGAGGTGACTACATTTTTTCCTTTTAATAAGGCTCTTTTAACAAAATCATAAGCCGCCCCTGTACCGCCTATAGTTTCTACCACTACAGATATTTCTTCATCATTTTCTATATCTTCAAATTTTTCTGCAAGTATGCCGGCAATATCCGGATTTACTGATTTTCTGTTGTCTAAAATACTTTTTACTCTGATTTTTTTCCCTGTAGAAGCTTCCAGTTCCTTATTATTTTCATTGATTATTTGATATACACCCGAACCTACAGTTCCAAAGCCTAATATTGATACATTTATCATTGCTTTACTTACTCCCTAGCTAAAATTTTCACTTCATATATGCCTTCGCATAATTTTATGTCATCCAGTAATTTAGTTATATTCCCTGTCCCTTCCAATACTTCTATAGATAATGAAATATTGGCAATATTGTTTACCGGTATGGATTGATGTATTGTTAGAATATTGGCTTGATAGGTGGATACTACCTTTAACAGATCTGACAAAAGCCCCGGTTTATCCAACATTTGCATAGCCAAAGTTATAGTCTTTCCTCTGGCATTATCACTAAAAGTTGATATATCATCCTTGTATTTATAAAAGGAACTTCTACTGATACCGACTTTATCCGTAGCCTGTATAATACTCATATTCCTGTCTTCGCTTAAAAGCTTTTTAGCCTCCACAACCTTTATAAGCACTTCAGGAATGGCTTTTTCTTTCACTAAATAATATATATCTTCCCGCATTGTGTTTCCTCCACATACAAATGTATGACACCCAGGGATTTTAACATAAAAACAGCAAAAAAGCAAGCACCATGCTTGCTTTCACTTTAACCTTTTAAGTTCTGATATTAAGCATACAAAAAGCACAAATCTAAAACCGTCATTGTCCTATGTGATTTTATTCAGACAATGACGGTCTTATGTATTAAAAGTCCTAACGGTCGCTATGATCTATGAATAATAGCCGAACCGCTACTTGTTACCTAAACTGAGATAAGTCAAGTAGGCAGTTATGAATCTTTCTATATCTCCATCCAATACTGCACTGACATTGGCGGTTTCACAGCCTGTCCTATGATCTTTTACCAAACTGTAGGGCTGCATGATATAGGATCTTATTTGTGAGCCCCAGCCTATTTCCTTAACCGAGCCTCTTATATCGGAGATTTTATCAACATTCTCCTGCTTCTTTATCATATAAAGCTTCGATTTGAGCATTTGCATAGCCTTTTCTTTATTACGAAGCTGGCTTCTCTCATTCTGGCACTGTACTACTATACCTGTAGGTATATGTGTTATACGCACCGCCGACGAGGTCTTATTTACATGCTGTCCTCCTGCACCGCTGGCACGGTAAGTATCCATACGTATATCTTCTTCATTGATATCCAAATCAAGATCTTCTTCTATCTCAGGTACCACATCACAGGAGACAAAGGAAGTTTGTCTTTTTGCCGCCGCATTGAAGGGTGAAATGCGTACCAGTCTATGTATACCATGCTCACTTTTAAGATAACCGTAGGCATTGAGCCCGTTTATCTGCATGGTTATAGACTTAAGTCCCGCCTCATCTTCTTCCAAAAAATCCAATACTTCAACACTATAGCCCATATTTTGTGCCCATCTGGAATACATTCTATATAACATTGAACACCAATCACAGGCTTCAACTCCTCCTACTCCGGCATTAAGCTTAAGTATGGCGCAGGAGCTGTCATACTCTCCAAAAAGCAGGGTCTTGGTTCTAAGTGCATTTATCCTGCTTTCTAAAGTATTAAGAGAGTGTTTTATATCATTAAGAAGCGAAGTATCCTTCTCCTCCCCTGCAAGCTCTATAAGTACTTCTATATCTTCATAAAGGCTTTTAAGCTCCTTAAAGCTTTCTATATCACTTTCCAATGATTTTGCTTCTTTTAATATCTCAGCTGATTTTGAGCTGTCTTCCCAAAAATTAGCTGCTTCCATCGACTTATTAAGTTCTGCAAGTTTTTTTTCTTTTCCCTCAAGGTCAAAGTGAATCCCTCACTTCTGTAAGAGGTTTCTCATAGCTAGACAATAATGCTTTGTATTGTTCAAGCTCCAACATTTACCTCACCGCCTTTACTTTAATCTTCCATGGCATTGCTTATATTTTTTACCGCTGCCGCATGGGCAAGGGTCATTCGGATATATCTTATCGACATCTCTTTTTACAGGTGCCTTAACCGCACTGTCATCCTTGTTGGTTCCGGTAACTTTAGCTGCCGGCTCTCTTTCAACCTTTTGTTCAACTTTTACATGATAGAGTATTCTAACGGTATCTTCCGTAATTGCCGCCGTCATATCACCGAACATGTCATAGGCACTCTTTTTGTACTCTACTAAAGGATCCTTTTGACCGAATGCCTGTAAGCCGATGCTTTGTCTAAGCTGTTCCATATCGTCTATATGGTTCATCCACTTGTTATCGATAACTCTTAAAAGTATAACTCGCTCAAATTCTCTCATCTGCTCCGAGTCGGGGAACTCGGCTTCTTTTTCTTCGTATAGTTTTATGGCCTGCTCTTTTAAGTTATGTACAAGCTCATTTTTATTATTAATGCCTTCTGTACCGATTTTTAAAAGCGGTATTATAGGAAGTAAAAGCTCATTAAGTTCTTTAAGATCCCACTCTTCAAGCTTTGCATCATCGGATATGGCAATATTTACTGCATTATCTATGATATTATTGATCATCTTAAGTATTGTGTCACGCATATTGTCGCCTTCCAATACCTTGTTTCTTTCCTCATAGATAACTTCTCTTTGCTCGTTATTTACCTGATCATATTTTAACAAATTCTCTCTTATACCATAGTTGTTGCTTTCTATCTTCATCTGTGCTCTCTCTATGGCATTGGAAAGCATCCTGTGCTCTATCTGCTCACCTTCAGGAACTCCCAAGGACTCAAACATACCTATAAGTCTTTCTGAGCCGAAAAGTCTCATCAGATCATCCTCAAGAGATATGTAAAATCTTGACTCTCCCGGGTCTCCCTGACGACCTGAACGACCTCTAAGCTGGTTGTCTATACGTCTTGCCTCATGTCTTTCGGTACCTATTATCTTAAGTCCGCCCTTTTCCTTGGACTCATCATCAAGCTTGATATCGGTACCACGACCTGCCATGTTGGTTGCTATTGTTACCGCACCGTGAACTCCGGCACCGGCTACAATCTCCGCTTCCTTTTCATGGAACTTGGCATTAAGTACGGTATGGGGTATACCTTCCTTTTTAAGCATATTTGAAAGCATCTCGGAGGTCTCTATGGTAATGGTACCTACAAGCACCGGCTGTCCCTTTTCGTGGGTCTGCTTTATATCCTCAACAACCGCCCTGAACTTTTCTTTCTTGCTCTTGTATACCGCATCCTCATGGTCTTTACGAGCTACAGGCTTATTGGTAGGTATTGCTATAGCATCCATTCCGTAAGTATTTCTAAACTCTTTTTCTTCCGTAAGTGCAGTACCGGTCATTCCCGCCTTTTTCTTAAATTTATTAAAGAAGTTCTGGAAGGTTATAGTTGCCAAAGTCTTGGACTCTCTTCTTACATTTACATGCTCCTTAGCCTCTATAGCCTGATGAAGTCCGTCAGAGTATCTTCTTCCCGGCATTATACGACCGGTAAATTCATCTACTATAAGCACTTCATCATCTTTAACCACATAGTCCTTATCTTTAAACATCAGGTTATTTGCACGAAGTGCCAAGGTAATACAATGCTGTATCTCAAGGTGTTCCGGATCTGCAAGGTTTTCTATCTGGAAGAATTTCTCAACCTTTGCCACACCCTGCTCGGTAAGGTTAACTATCTTATCCTTCTCGTTAACTATAAAGTCTCCGGTCTCTTCAATAGTCTCTCCCATCAGAGCATTCATCTTGCTAAACTCCGCACTGGCTGTACCCTTCTCAAGCTGCTTTGCAAGTACATCACAAACCTCATAAAGCTTGGTTGATTTTCCGGACTGACCTGATATGATAAGAGGAGTTCTCGCCTCATCTATAAGCACGGAGTCTACCTCGTCTATTATGGCATAATCAAGCTCACGAAGTACTTTTTGATTTTTATAGATAGCCATGTTGTCTCTAAGGTAGTCAAATCCAAGCTCGTTGTTGGTTACATAAGTTATATCGCAACCGTAAGCTTCCTGTCTTTCATCATTGTTCATTGAGTTAAGTACAACTCCTACAGTCAAGCCCAAAAACTCATGTATACTTCCCATCCACTCGGCATCACGCTTTGCCAAATAATCATTTACCGTAACTATGTGTACACCCTTGCCGGCTAATGCATTAAGGTAGGCAGGACAGGTAGATACCAAGGTTTTACCTTCACCTGTTCTCATCTCCGCAATACGTCCTTGATGCAGTACTATACCACCCATTAACTGCACCGGATAATGCTCCATATTAACTACTCTTCTTGCCGCTTCCCTTACTGTAGCGAAAGCCTCCGGCAGTATGGAATCCAAACTTTCTCCACCTGCAATCCTTTCCTTAAATTTTACAGTATTTTGTTTTAACTCATCATCACTGAGAGACATCATTGCATCACGCATATCCTCTATCTTTTTAACGATAGGGGTAATCATTTTTATCTCTCTTTCACTGTGTGTTCCAAATATCTTCTCAATCAGGTTCATGCATACTCTCCTGTCATTTTCTAATCCATAACTATATAAGTGTATCACCATACTACTATAACTTCAATCTTAATTGTAAAGTTTATAAAAAGTTAATACACTAAAGATTTAAGTTCAGGTAAGCCATTCATATTTGTACGATTACAAATGCCGACAACTATCGGATAGATATATATAAATAATATTTTACTTAATTATGATACTACTGTAATGTATCGTTGATATCTAGCTCTATTACCACTTTATCAATAGATTGTAACATATATAATCAAAGAGCATTAAAATCTCCCTCCTATTGATGATATTAATTAAATGTCAATGATATATTACACTACATTTTATATTATGCATATATATCTACTTACCTTAACTGTAACCGCTAAACAGGCTGTTACAGCACTTTATACACAATTCAATATATAAATATTGCTGAAACAGCCTGATCATTTTTATAATTCTACTTTATAAGAAGGTGAGGAATCCCCGTTTATAACATAATAAGCAGCATTTTCCTCAGGTTTTATATAAATATCTACTTTCTTTATAACTACACCCTTATTAGCTTTTTTATAAGCCTTAACCGCCTTAGCCACAATATTTTTTACAAGTACCGATCTGCCTTCATACTCCACAACTGCAGATACTTTAGGCTCTACTTCCGCTCTTTTGGCAGTCGCCTTTTTAGCAACGGGCTTTTTTTCTTCACTTTCTGCCGCAGCAAGCTTTACATCAGCCGCTTCGCCGGTATTAGCTTTGGTGCTTTTTTTAGCAGCACTTTTCTTTTCAGCAGTACTTTTCTTAGCAGCCTTGGTTTCTTTCTTTTCTTCCATACTTATTGTTTTTTCTTCCTTTTTCATATACTCACCTCTTTGGCTCTCTCTAATATCAATATGCTTTCCAAATGATTATATATTATTTATGTATATTAAAGCAAGATTTTTATAAAAAAGTCTCTAACTCAGGTTTTCTTCAAATATTTGCTTCATAGTATGCCAAGCAAGCACAGCACATTTTACTCTTGCCGGCATATGGGAAATATCCTGCAATAAACTTGCCTCGTCAAGCTCCTCAAGTTCTTCTTCACTTATATTTCCCTTGATCATATTAAAGAACAACTCTCCAAGACGCAGTGCTTCTTCTTTGCTTTTTCCTATAACAAGATCAAGCATTATATCTGCCGATGCCTGTGATATGGCACAACCGCTGCCTTCAAAAGAACCTCCGGTGATAATGCCGTCTTCGACTTTCAGATTAAGTATTATATCATCACCGCAACTTGGATTAACTCCCTCCAAACTAAAACTTGCATCCGGCAGTTTGTGCTTATGTAAAGGACGCATATTATGCTCGGTTAAAACCTCATTATAATAACTGTTATTTTGCATAGCCCATTCTCCTTCTGATTGATTTAAGAGAATCGGTAAATCTTACTACTTCTTCTTCAGTATTATAAAAAGCTAAACTTGCTCTTGCAGTACTCATAAATCCCAGGTGCTTAAGCAAAGGCTGTGCACAGTGATGACCGGCTCTTACAGCTATATCATCCGTACTTAAAATCTGCGCTATGTCATGGGGATGCACATCATCTATCGAAAAAGCGATAATTCCATGATGTTCTTTATAATCTACAGAACCCAGTATGTGCACCTTATCATAATCTGCAAGTTCATCAAAAGCTAATTTTGTAAGAGCCTCTTCTCTTTCTTTTATAGCATCAAATCCAAGCTCTTTTATATACTTAATAGCCGCTTCAAGTCCTACCGCACCGCCGGCATTTACCGTACCGGCTTCAAATTTATGAGGAACTTGTGCATATACGGCATCATATCTTGTTACCGTCTCTATCATCTCTCCACCGTATAAAAACGGAGGCATCGAATTAAGTAAGTCAAGCTTTGCATAAAGGACACCTATTCCCATAGGAGCAAGCATTTTATGCCCTGAAAATACCAAAAAGTCCACATCCAAAGCTCTTACATCCACAGACATATGAGCTACACTTTGAGCCGCATCAAGTACTACTTTTGCACCGACTTCATGAGCCTTTTTCACTACATAACTTATAGGGTTCTCCCTACCGAGTACATTGGATACATGGGTCAGAGCAACTAATTTTGTATTTTTATTTATAGCCGCATCTATAACTTCTTCACTTATAAAGCCTGTAGCATCACAGTCTAAAAACTTAAGACTTGCACCGGTTTGTCTGCAAACATTTTGCCAAGGAAGCAGGTTACTGTGATGTTCCGTAATGGCTACAAGTACCTCGTCTTCCTTTGTTAAAAAGTTCATTCCGTAGCTATAGGCTATTAAATTAAGGCTTTCCGTAGCATTTCTTGTAAATACTATCTCCTCGCTTTGTGAAGCGTTGATAAACTCTGCCACAGTCTCTCTTGCCGACTCATAGGCTGTGGTTGAAGCCACACTAAGCTCATAAAGCCCCCTCATAGGATTGGCATTTTTATTTTTGTAATAATCCTCTATAGCCTTAAGCACAACTTCAGGCTTTTGTGAAGTTGCGGCATTATCAAGATAGGCTAAGGAACTTGAACAAAGTAATGGGAAATCTTTTCTGACTCTTCCAATATCAAACCCTGACATCTACTCACCTCCCATAAATTCTTCAACCAGTTTTCTTGCTCTCTCATCCTCTATAAAATTACAAACCTCTTCTATTCTTGCCCTTGCCATAAGCTCATATATTGCCTTTTCCGAAAAACCTCTGGCTTTCATATAAAACATAAGCTCTTCATCCAATCTTCCTATTGTTGCACCATGCGCTCCCTCAACATCTTCTTCGGCACAAAGTATGATAGGAATAGTTTTATTAATAACTCCTTCATCTATCAAAAGTACGGTTTCATTCTCCTGTCCTGAAGCATTAGCAGCTCCGAGCTTTATGTCTATAGTTCCTCTAAATGTCTTTTCTGCCTTATCTCTTAGCACTCCTCTTGTATAAAGCCCGCTGGTTGTAAGCTTTCCTTCATGAACCGCAATATAGTTCATGTCAAGCTTATCGTTATCCCTTACCAGATAAGCCACATTTGCCTGTACAACCGAATCATCCCCAGCTAAAAGCACCTTACTGCCTTGATAAGTTGCCTTATCACCTATAATTATCTGTGTAAGTTCAAACTCCGCACCCTTGGCACAATTTGCCGCTATATCATTAAAGAAAGTAAGTTCTTTATCTATAAGTTGTATCTGAATAAGTGTAAGCTTTGCATTGTCCTCAAGATGTACTCTGGTCTGCACCGCCGCTACGCTGTCAAGGTCTTTTACGGCACTGTAGTCCATAATAACTGTAGCCTGTGAGTCTTTTGCTATATGAAGCTCTATAATATTACCTACATTGGAAACCTCATCATAAGCGAACTTAAGTCTTAGCGGTTCTTCTACAACACTTTTCTCAGCCACGAAAAAGCTATGTACCGGCAGTTTCAAAGAAGTAATATAATCGTTAAAAGCAGCTCCCATTCCGTTTTCTAAAGATTTATCGGACACTTCCTCACCTACTTTTAAGCTTATGTCGGAAGGAACTTCGCTTATAAACTTTCCGCCTTTTTCAATATTTATATCGACACTTGTTGAATTTACCTTTAACCTGTTCCATGTTATGGAGGGTAATTTATTTATTATCATACTCATCTTCTCCTCCTAACCTATACTTCCTATCATCTCAAGTCTGATAAGATTATTCATCTCTACGGCATATTCCAAAGGAAGTTCCTTGGATATATTGTCGGCAAATCCGCTCACTATCATAGACTTGGCATCTTCTTCCGAAAAACCTCTTGACATAAGATAAAAAATCGACTCATCACTGATTCTTCCTATGCTTGCCTCATGCCCTACATCTGCATCCTTTGTACGAACATCCATAACCGGTATGGTATCGGAGGTGGATATATTATCAAGCATTAAAGACTCGCAGGTTACTGCGGATTTTGAGTTCTTCGCTTTTTCGGATATATATATTGAACTTCTGTAAGTATTCTTTCCGCCTCCCTTTGATATGGAGCGTGAATTAATATATGAAGTCGTATTGGGAGCGTTATGCACTATCTTAGCGCCTGTATCAAGGTCCTGACCCGCACCGGCAAATGTAACTCCGTTAAACTCAGCCCTTGCCCCCTCACCGTTAAGTATGCTCATAGGGTAGAGGTAGGATACTCTTGAACCGAATGAACCTGACACCCACTCTATAGAGCCGCCTTCTTCAACTATTGCTCTTTTGGTATTGAGGTTATACATATTCTTAGACCAGTTTTCTATGGTCGAATACCTTACCTTGGCATTCTTTCTTATAAATATCTCAACACAGCCCGCATGAAGGTTGGCTACACTGTATTTCGGAGCAGAACACCCCTCTATAAAGTGAAGATATGCATCTTCTTCCACTATAATAAGTGTATGCTCAAACTGACCGGCTCCCGGGGAATTAAGTCTGAAATATGACTGTAAGGGTATATCAAGCTTTACTCCCTTAGGCACATATACAAATGAACCTCCTGACCATACTGCACCGTGCAAAGCCGCAAACTTATGATCTCTTGGAGTAACAAGCTTCATAAAATGCTCTCTTATCATATCACCGTACTCGCCATGCAAAGCACTTTCCACATCGGAGTATATAACTCCCTGCGCCGCAATCTCCTTACGAATATTGTGATATACAAGCTCGGAGTCAAACTGCGCTCCCACACCTGCAAGCGAAGTTTTCTCAGCCTCAGGTATACCCAGTCTGTCAAATGTATCCTTAATATCTTGAGGCACTTCAGACCAGTCTCCCTTCATACCGGTATTGGCACGGATATAGGTAATGATATTGTCTACATTAAGCTCATCTATAGAAGGACCCCAATCAGGTATCTGAAGCTCATTATAGGTCTTTAATGCACGCAGACGAAAGTCTAACATCCACTCGGGATCGTTTTTTTCCTTTGAGATCTGCCTGATCACATCTTCATTAAGTCCGCCCTCTATCCTAAAATAATCTTTAGAATCAGAGTGGATCTCATACATACTCCTGTCTATGTCTTCAACATATGTTTTTTCTTTCATTATGCCTTGCCCTCCACAGTTTCAGAAGTATAACTTTCAAATCCTTCGTTATTGATCTTCTCTATCATAGAAGCATCACCGCTGTCAACTATTCTGCCGCCAACCATTATATGTACCTTGTCAACTTCAAGAGATTGCAGTATGCGTGTGCTGTGAGTAATAATAAGTAAAGTACCGTTATTCTTATCCTTATACTCTCTTACCGCATCCGATACTATACGGGAAGCATCCACATCAAGCCCTGAGTCAGCCTCATCAAGTATGGCAAGCTCCGGCTTTAATTCCATCAGCTGACAAATCTCCGACTTTTTCTTTTCTCCGCCTGAAAATCCTACATTTAAGTCTCTGTTTGCATAGGATGCATCCATGCCAAGAGCATTCAAGGTCTTATCCATACCTTTTCTGAATGAAAGCAGCTTAAGTCTTTCACCGGTTTTTTGCTCTACGGCTAGTTTTATGAAATTGCTTAAAGATATTCCCGGAACTTCCAAAGGATTTTGGAAAGACAGATAAAGTCCTGATAAAGCCCTCTTATCAACCGACTCCTCTGTGATATTCTCACCCTTAAATACTATTTTTCCGCTTATTATCTCAAACTTGGGATTACCCATTATAGAGTGTCCCAGTGTAGATTTACCGGCACCGTTAGGTCCCATGATTACATGTGTTTCGCCTTTATTTATACTTAAACTTACATTGTGCAGTATTGACTTTTCTTCAATATTCACATTTAAGTCTTCTACCTTTAATATTTCTTCTGACATCGAAATTCCTCCAAATTTTTCTCACTTTAATTGTATACACTTGATTATATTCTGTATCTAAATTAATTGCAATACATTTCATACTATTTTACTAGGAAATGTGAAAGGCTCACCTTACTGCTTTTACTCCTTTGAATATCCGAGGCTTTGTAAAAAGCTTAAATCCTTTGCACTTAAAAATTTCGTATCCAAAAGATCCGGTCTTCGCTCAAAGGTACGCCTTAGTGCTTCTTTTCTTTTCCACTCTTCTATGTTCTTATGATGTCCGCTAAGCAAAATTTCCGGAACTTCCATTCCCTCATATATGTTCGGTCTTGTATACTGCGGATATTCCAGTAATCCATCTTCAAAGGATTCAAACTCGGCACTGTCTTCATTACTGAGTACACCCTTGATCATACGGCTTATGGCATCCATCATAACCACACTCGGAAGTTCACCGCCGGTAAGCACATAATCTCCTATAGAGATGCTTTCCGCATCGGTAAGTTCCAAAACTCTCTCATCAACCCCCTCATAATGCCCGCATAAAAATATCAGTTCTTCCTCTTTTGCAAGTTCCTTTGCCAAATCCTGATTAAAAAGACTTCCCTGAGGTGTGGTATAGATGAGTCTGGGCTTTTTTTTCAAGCCACTGCAAATATCCTTATAGGCGGAGTATATAGGGTCTGCCTGCATTAGCATACCTGCACCTCCCCCGTAAGGATAATCATCTACCTGTCTGTATCTGTTTTTTGCATAATCTCTTATATTTATGATTTTAAGCTTTATAAGTTCATCGGACAGTGCTCTTCCTATAATGCTTTGAGCCATGATATACTCTATCATTTCGGGAAATAAAGTCATTACATAATAATGCATATCTTCCCCCTATATATCAAGCAGTCCGTCTAAAATATGAACAAGGACTTCTTTGCTCTCAAGATCAACATCTAAAATACATTGTTTTATATACGGAAGCAGCAAAGTATCTTTTGATTTCTCATTTGTCTTTATATCTTCATTTAGGCTTATTTCCATAACATGATTGGCACCGGTGGGAAATACATCCTTTACATAACCTATAAAACCTAATGTATCGCTTATAACTTTTAAGTCTATAAGGTCTGATATATAGTTTTCTCCCTCTTTAAGCTCCTTGGCATCTTTCCTGTCTATATAAAGGTCTTTTTTAACTATCTTTTCCGCCGCCTCTATACTGTCTATATCCTCAAATTTACAGATGAACATATTTTTCATCTCTTTGGTATAGCTTAACTTTAACTTGGTATATATACCCTTATTATCCAAATAAAATTCTTTTATATATGAAAATTTTTCTGTATCATTGGTAGTAGGATATAACTTTACCTCACCTCTTAAACCGTGTGTTTTGGTAATAACACCTACTCTTAACTTATCTGTCATATTAACTTCTTTCTTTAATTTACGATATTAAAGCAAAAAGGCTGCTGCAAAACTCTATAATCTTGCAACAGTCTATCTACTATCTTATTTCTAATATAACCTTCTTATCACTTTTAGATGTGGCAGCCTTTACTATAGAGCGAATAGCTTTAGCTATCTTGCCGGATCTTCCGATGATCTTACCCATATCAGACTCAGCAACACTAAGTTCTATAAGTATGGAATCCTCTCTTATAGTTTCGGTTAAAACCACTTCCTCAGGTTTGTCTACCAATGCTTTAGCAATTAACTCTACTATTTCTTTCATCTACTGCCCTCTTCTTATCTTATGCCTGCAATCTTTAATAACTTAGCAACTCTGTCTGTAGGCTGTGCACCGTTACTTAACCACTTCTTAGCTGACTCCTCATCAAACTTTATAACACTTGGTTTCTTAGTAGGATCATAGTAGCCAAGCTCTTCTATAAATCTTCCGTCTCTTGGAGCTCTTGCATCCGCAACAACTATTCTATAGAAAGGTGCCTTCTTTTGTCCTAATCTTTTTAATCTCATCTTTACTGCCATAATACAGCCTCCTAAATTTTCTTTATATTGTAATCAAGAATTTATTTTAATTCTCGTGAATTAACAATTACAAATCTACATATTGCTAAAAGGGAAAGCCCTTCTTTCCGCCACCGAATAATCCGCCCAGTCCTCTTGCACCTCTTTGATTCATAGAGCCTGAGAGTTGTTTCATCATCTTCTTCATCTGGTCGAATTGCTTAACTATCCTGTTTACCTCGGCTATATCTACTCCGGCTCCCTTAGCTATGCGGTTCTTTCTTGAAGGATTAAGTATATCGGGATTACTTCTTTCTTTTAAGGTCATACTGAGTATTATCGCCTCAACTCTTGCCATCTGATTATCATCTACATTGGCAGCACCCTTCATAGATTGCATACCCGGAAGCATATTAAGAAGACTTGCAATACCTCCCATCTTCTTAAGCTGTTTCATCTGGTCAAGGAAGTCGTTAAAATCAAACTCCGCCTTCTTGAACTTTTGGCTCATTTCCTTGGCTTTTTCGGCATCTATATCCATTTCAACCTTTTCTATAAGGCTTAGGATATCTCCCATACCAAGAATCCTGCTTGCCATTCTGTCAGGATGAAAAACTTCAAGGTCGGAGAGTTTTTCTCCCATTCCGGCATAAAGTATAGGCTTTTGGGTAACCGCCTTTATAGAAAGTGCCGCACCGCCTCTTGTATCACCGTCAAGCTTGGTAAGTACTACTCCGTCTATGCCAAGACTACTGTTAAAGTTTTCAGCTACATTTACCGCATCCTGACCCGTCATTGCGTCTACTACGAGTAAGCTGTAGTCAACCTTTACATTTTCTTTTATGGCAACAAGCTCCTGCATAAGTTTTTCATCTATATGAAGTCTTCCGGCAGTGTCTATTATTACCACATTGTGATGGTTGTTTTTCGCAAATTCTATACTTGCCTTAGCTATATCCACCGGAGATATATTATCTCCCATTGAGAAAAACGCCACCGATTGTTTCTCGGCATTGATCTTAAGCTGGTCTATAGCTGCCGGTCTGTAGATGTCACAGGCTACCAAAAGCGGACTGAATCCCTTTGATTTTAACTTTCCTGCAAGTTTTGCCGCTGTAGTTGTCTTACCGGCTCCCTGCAATCCCATCATCATAATGATATTGACCGCATCACCGGACTTAAGCTCAAGCTCTTTGGTATCTTCACCTATAAGCTTAATAAGTTCTTCATTTACTATTTTTACAACCTGCTGTGCAGGTGTAAGTGAATTCATGACCTCAGTGCCTACAGCTCTTTCCTGCACATCGGCTATAAACTTTTTTACTACTTTGAAATTAACATCCGCTTCAAGCAGGGCAAGCTTTACTTCTTTTAATGCGAGTTTTACATCCGCTTCGCTAAGCTTTCCCTTGCCTCTTAGATTCCTGAACACATTTTGCAGTTTTTCAGTTAAACTTTCAAATGCCATACACTTATCTCCTATAAATCAATAATTAAATCAGCCAAAGTCTCTATTTCGGATATTAAAGAACTGTCCTTATTTTTATTATACTCTTTAGATAAGGTCTTGATCCTTCCAACCAATTCTTTGGTTTTTAAAAACTTTGCAATAAGCTGTAACTTTTCTTCATAACCTTCAAGTAAAGCATCGCATCTTCTTATCATATCATGCACGCTTTGTCTGGATATTCCCTCATCCTTAGCTATCTCACTGTAAGAATAATCTTCCAAAACAACCAATTCATAGATACGCTTTTGATGCTCAGTTAAAAGTTCACCATAAAAATCATACAAAAGTGCCTGTGTTACAAATTTTTCCATACACACCTCGAATATAATACACTAGCAGCACTTTGCTGTCAAGTGTTTTTACTTGATGTTTTTTAATGATCTGTCTATGTCTCTTTGCTGATCCTTTTTAGCTATACTGTCTCTTTTATCATAATTTTTCTTACCCCTTGCCAGCCCAAGCTCAACCTTAACCAAGCTGTTCTTAAAATAAACTCTTAAAGGAACTAGGGTAAGTCCCTTTTCTTTCAGTTTGGAGGCAAGTTTTATTATTTCCGTTTTATGTAATAAAAGCCTTCTTACCCTAAGCGGATCTTTATTAAATATATTGCCCTTTTCATAAGGACTTATATGCATACCGTATATGTAAACCTGCGCCTTGTCTATTCTGACAAATGATTCCTTTACCGAGCAATGCCCTAATCTTACGGACTTTACCTCCGTACCGAAAAGTTCTATGCCGGCTTCATATTTTTCCAATATAAAATAATCAAAGTATGCTTTTTTATTGTTTGCAATAAGTTTTATACCTTCTGACATACTTCCCCTCTTTTTCTATTTGTTCTAATTGTATCTTTCCTCTAATGCATTACCCTTCCATACTCTTATAGCAATTTTTAAAAATTCTCATCTAAATTACTGCTATAGCTGTTTCTTTTAACTTTAAGCTCAAAGCAACACTGATTAAATGTTGCAGTTTAGATAAGTCATTATTAATTCGTTTACTATAGTTTTTTATGATAATCCGCTAACTCAGCATTATAAAATCTATGGTTTTTGTAAGCTTATCCACTCTTTCCACACAGACCTCAACCCTTTGCCCGAGTTTATAGGTTTTACCGCTTGCCACCCCTACTACAGCGTATTCTTTTTCAATATATTCATAGTAATCATCTCTAAGGTCGGATAATCTTACCATGCCTTCTATAGTGTTTTCAAGCTCGACATATATGCCGTGTGCATTGACACCGCTTATAACTCCGCTAAACTCATCTCCTAAAAACTTCAGCATATATTCGCATTTTTTATATTTATTGGTTTCTCTTTCAACCTCATCAGCCCTTCTTTCCATCTGTGAGGACTGCTTACACACTTCTTCCAGTATATTTTCATAATGTTTAAGCCTTCTATCCGAAATGCCGGAATTTAGATTCTCTTTTATTATTCTATGTATTTGCAAGTCGGGATAACGCCTTATAGGCGAGGTAAAATGCGTATAGTACTTGGCAGCCAGACCGAAGTGTTCGCTGCAATTAGGGCTGTACTTTGCCTGCTTCATATTTCTTAAAGTTATACGGCTTATCAACGCTTCTTCGTCAGTATCTTTGATTTTATTAAGTAATTTTTGAAGCTCCTTTGAGTGTATCTCGTTATTAAGAGGCTTTAGTGAAAAGCCGAAATTATTGATAAATATTGAAAGCTCCTTCATCTTATCAGGATCGGGCTTGTCATGTACTCTGTATACAAAGGGCAGCTCAAGCCAAAAGTACTCCTGTGCTACAGTTTCGTTGGTTATAAGCATAAATTCTTCTATGATATTGGTAGCAACATTTCTTTGATAAGCTTTTATATCTATGACCTTACCGTTTTTATCCAAGCTGATCTTACTTTCAGGTATATCAAAGTCTATAGAGCCACGGGCTTCTCTTTTCTTTCTTAAGATAGCGGCAAGTTTTTCCATATCTTTAAGTAAGTCTACATAAGGCTTATAGGAGTAAAGTCCTTCTGTATTATCATTTTTAAGGATTTTTGCCACATCCGAGTAAGCCATCCTCATATTAACATTAATTATGCTCTCTACTATTTTGTGGCTTACTACCCTGCCTTTATCGTCTATTTCCATAATACAGGACAGTGTAAGCTTGTCTTCCAAAGCATTGAGAGAACAGCAACCGTTAGATATGCTTTCAGGAAACATAGGTATGACCCTGTCTACCAGATAAACGCTTGTTCCTCTTTTTAACGCCTCTTTATCAAGCAGTCCCTTTTCTTTTATATAATGTGATACATCCGCTATATGAACTCCTAACTCGAAGTTTTTACCGTTATGCTTTAGACTTACAGCATCATCAAGGTCTTTTGCATCTTCCGAGTCTATAGTAACTATGACCTCTTCTCTAAGATCAAGTCTTTTTTTGTACTCTTTACTTATATCCTGCTCCGATACTCTTTTTGCCTCATTTAGAGTATCATTTTCAAACGCCATACTAAGTCCGTAAGATTTTGCTATGGAAAGTATATCGACTCCGGCTTCATTTACCTTACCCAGTATTTCTACTATCCTTGCCTCCGGTTTTTTATTCTTATGCCCGTAATCATATATTTCGGCAACTACCTTATCTAAATTTTTAGCAAATCTATCCTTGCCCTTAGGTATAAAAATATCCTTCAGTATTTTTTGGTTATCCGGAAGCACAAAACCGAAGGATTTATTTTTCTTATATATACCTACAACATATTTATTGGCATGAGTTAAGACTTCACTTACACTGCCCTCTGTTCGTCTACCGCTCTCTATGTTATTTAACTTAGTATAAACATTTACTTCCACACGAACGGTATCGCCGCTTAAGGCATTTTTTTCTTCTCCGGCAGGTATAAAGATATCATCTTTAAGTCCTTCAACCTTTACAAAACCGAAGCCTCTGGCATTGGCAGTATAGACTCCTACATAACTTTCCACATTTATCTTACTGTATCTGCCGTTGGTAGAAAGTTTGATCTTGCCTTCGTACACCAGTTCTTCCAGCACTACCTTAAGCTCATGTCTTGCACTTAAGGGAATGTCCAAAAAAACAGCCAATTCTTTTATCTTCATAGCTGTATATATCGGATCCGACATAAGTTCAAGTATTAATTTTTTTCTTCTGTTTAGTTCATCTATGTTCATTTATTACCTTTCCTGTAGGCACTCTTTTTATTTTAGCATTAATATCACGCATATATCCATAACAACAACTTATATCTGATCTACTCTTTTACGTCTACATAGTATTTTTTATATTCTTCAGGGCTTGCATAGACATTTATACTGTCTCCCTTATGAATATTGTTTTCTACTTTTCTATATATGCTATCACTTTTAAATATATACTTTTGTCCGCCTTCTTCGTAAGTGCATATAACTTTTCTGTTTTTAATATTTTTAAATCTGTTATTTCCTATAGTAACGCTGTCTACAGTTGCACGCAGGCAAACTCCATTTTCCAGTAAATAATTGATTTCTTTCATCCTTTTATCATTAACGGTATTTATAATAAATCCCAAGATAAAAAAGCCAACTGCATTAACCAGTTGTATTAGAAGTGAAAATACAGGTATCTCTTTTGATGCTTTCGATACAAAATAGTATGTCAGCAAAACTGCTATCAAATAAAAAAGCCCCACACCCATAAATACTTTCCCAAATTTTTTCATTGCTTTTTTGTCTTCCATAACTTATACCTCCTGTTTTTTAATTAAAATAAGCTGCCGCAGAATACACACTACGACAGCTTCTAAAACTACTCTGATATTACTATTTGCTATACAGACATTATGCTATGATAACTGTATTAAACCTAGTTAAAAATATTAAGGTTCAATATGAACGCTAAAATTATAAATGCTCCTGCTGCAAAAGCTGTTAATTTTTCAAGTGTTCCCTCCATGGAACGACCCTTATTCCTACCCCAGTATGTATCTGCCATACCTCCTATAGAACCTAAACCTTGAGATTTACCCTCCTGCAAAAGCACTACAGCGGATAAGAATATACAGATAATAACATAGATAACTGAAACTATAGTATTAAGCATATTACACTCCTTCAAATTTCTTATTTCATAATCACGCTTAATGATAACACATAATAAATTGATATACAAGGGGTAATTTTTGAGTTTTTGGAATAAGTGAGCTTTAGTTTCTTTTTTATCAAAAAAAACTTAGCGCTTTCTACTCCGCTCTCCGCTGTAAATGTACTTTTAATCTTTATTTATCATTTTTATTGTGATAATATGAAAGGCGGAGTGCTTATAGACTAAACTATTTTTTAAAGCTGGAGACTTGAAATGAGAGAAGACATTTATAACGGTATCAAAAATCATATACAAAGCATAAGCGGATTTGAGAATATTCAAATCATAGCCATAGAAGCCGGACATTGTGAACTTGAGGTCGAAATAGCAAAAACTATGCTAAACTTATACGGCAGCGTACATGGCGGAGTTTTGTATACGCTTTGTGATATAGCCTCAGGCATGAGTGCCTACGCATACGAGTGTAGCAATGTAACTCTAAACGGTACTATAAATTATCTAAAACCTGCCGGTGTCGGAAAACTTAGAGTAATATGCAATACTATACATAAGGGTAGAACAACTGTTGTCAATGATGTAATTATAAGAGATTCTGAGGAAGACTATATAGCAAGCGCAAGAATGACCATGTATATAACTAAGGAGCTTTAATATTTTTTATCCTATCATTGTAGAGATATGAACCTTTACTATATTTAGTGCCAAAATCCGGATCTTTTTTTGGGGGTTTTAGCCTTGTAGCTTTATTCAAAGAAGGACAGTTCTAAAAGAATCCTTCACTTAGAGAGTATATTAAAAACTGTTTTTGAGCGACATCTTCAAGCAGTCACAAAAAATAGCGACCATACAAAATCAGAGATACTCATGTATGGTCGTTTTCTTATTCTCAATTACTGAATTTATGACGGAAGTAATTTTAGTTAGTTCTCTATATCCGGCTTAATGCTTTTACTTCCTTAACATTATTATCTTCCGCTTAATTCTTTATAATTAAAAAAATTCTCAATTCATCCTTTCTAAATTACTTTCCATATAATCCAAAAAATCATTTGTTCAATTCGTAATTTGTTAAAATAC
>CAJPUK010000031.1 GCA_905373785.1 uncultured Johnsonella sp.
GGGTGCCGATGATTACATGACCAAACCCTTTGTGCCTGAAGAACTGCTTGCCCGTATCAGGGCTTTATCAAGAAGGCAGGGCGAAGTCATAGTTGAAGAGTTAGCCTTTGAAGATCTCTCCCTTGACATCTCCAATGCGGAACTTAGATGCAGGGATAAAAACATACATCTAAGCTTTAAGGAATTTGAAATTATGAAAATACTTCTTAGTAACCAAAAAACTATAGTAAGCAAGGATATACTTATCAGCAAAGTCTGGGGAGATGACTCGGATGCCGAAGATAATAATGTTGAGGCTTATATATCATTTCTTAGAAAGAAACTAAGTTTTATAGGCTCTAAAGTAGTTCTTACCACCATCAGAAAGCTTGGTTATAAACTTGAGGTAAGTGCATGATAGCTAAACTCAGAAAAAAATTTATACTTGTTATAATGCTTTGCGTAATGTCTACTATAAGCATTGCAATCGGAAGTTTATTTGTCATTAATTATATTAATTACAAAAATAATTTAAATAACTTTCTTGAGCGTGAACTTCACATGAATATGGGCTTTCCTAATGATGAAAAGCCTGATAAAGAGCATAGAGAAGAGGGTGATTTTTTTTCATTTATGCACATGGACGATAAGCCTATGCATTTTCTTCCAAGTGTTTTTATTATGCTTGATGAAGACGGTTTAGTAGCAGACAGCAAAATCAATTATTTGGAGCTTAGTGATGATGATATTAAAAATTTGGCAAATACGATCGCTTCCCTAAAACAAAGCAGAGGCAAGGTATCTTCTTATAATCTTGATTATATAACTGTTAAACAGGATAACTTAACTTATATAGTTGCCGCCGACAACAGTTTTGAATACGGCAATATAAGGAATTTATTTGTTTTGTGCCTGCTAAGTTTTATACTCAGCTTTTTTGTGTTTTTTGTAATAAGTTTAATACTTTCGGCATGGATACTAAAACCGGTTGAAAAGGCATGGCAGCAGCAAAACAGATTTGTAAGTGATGCCTCTCACGAGCTTAGAACTCCTATTACAGTTATACTTGCCAATCTTAATATACTGGCTTCAAAAAAAGAGGAGCTTATTAAGACCCGGTACCAATGGATTGACAATACCAAGGAAGAAGCTTCCCGTATGAAACAGCTCGTAGATGAACTTTTATTCCTTGCAAGAAGTGATGACAGACAAAGTAAACTCGTCTTTTCTGAAATAAATTTAAGTGAGGTGCTTTTATCAAGAATGTTAAGTTTCGAGGCTCTTGCCTTTGAAAAAGGGATAAAGCTTGATTATGATATAGCCGATAATCTGAAAATTTTAGGACATGAGGGCAATGTAAAGCAACTGCTTAGTATACTGCTTGACAATGCTATGAAGTACTGCGGCGAAAAAGGCAGTGTTTGCCTAAAAGCTTATTGTGTAAAAGAAAAAACCTTTGTTCTTATACAAAACAGCGGCGAGCCTATAGATAAGGAGGATCTTAAGCATATATTTGAAAGATTCTACAGAACTGATAAATCAAGGGCAAGAACCGAGGGAGGTTACGGGCTGGGGCTTGCAATTGCCAAGACTATAGTTGAGAGTATGCATGGCAGGATATCGGTGTTTAGCGATAAGGAAAACGGTACGGTGTTTAAGCTTGAGTTAGGGTAGTAAAGTACTTGATAGCTCTTTATATAAATAATATCATCTTACAACTCATCTTAGTAAATAATTCTTAAATGAATATCAATATTTTTTTATCGAATAACAATATATTTTTATTGCCAAACATGAAAATATATGTTATTATGCCCCTATCATCAATAAGGATTTTTACAACTTGTAAATAGCCGGACATAAATCAGGGGGGTTATGATGAATTGGACACAAAATAAAAGTATAGTTTTATCTAAAATCTGTGTATTTATTTTTGCCATACTTGGCATATTACTGAACATTTACATACACCATGATATAAAATTTATTATCCTAAGGCGTATTTATATTCCTCTTCCAAGGGAAGAACTGCTAAGGCAATATATAATTTTCACCCTGATTGCGGTGTACATAATGGATGTGCTTGCCTATACCGCTCTGTTACTCCTATATAGACTTCTATGTAATATACATAAATCCAAGGTATTTACATTAGAAAATGTCAAGTATCTTAGATTACTTTCATGGTGCTGTTTTATCGCCTCATTTGTATGCTTTATTTTGACATTTTGCTATCTGCCTTTTGTATTACTCGTCACAAGTACTGCATTTATGGCACTTATACTGAGAGTAGTTAAGAATGTATTTACAGAGGCTATAGAGATAAAGCAGGAAAATGAGTATACCATATAAGGAGAAAAGCTATGATTATGGTAAATATAGATGTGGTAATGGCAAAAAGGAAGATGTCTGCCGGAGAACTTGCGGAGCGAATAGGCATCACAGCTGCCAATTTATCAATTCTAAAAAATAACAAAGCCAAGGCGGTACGTTTCTCCACTTTGGAGGCTATATGCAGAGAACTTGATTGCCAAGTGGCAGATATACTGGAATACATACCTGATAAAAACTAAAGGAGGTTTTTAATATGAGTGAAAATTTATTAGATAATTCTACAAGTACAAATTCAAATCCCAATAATACAGCGGCAAATTCCGGCTCCGGTAATAACATTGCTATAAATTCAAGCTCAGATACTAATGCTGCTATAAGTTTAAACTCCGATACCGTCTCAACTGCAAGTTCAGACCTTGATAATAATATTGCTATAAATTCAAGCCACAATACCGGCACAGCTGCAAATTCAAATTCCGATACCGGTACAGCCGACGTTAATACGGAGCATATGCCTCAAAACAATGCTCCTGTAAAAAAAGAACCTAAATATAAGTTTGAACAAGCAGATATTATAATGCTTCCTGTTATATTTATACTAGCATTTTTATGTACAAAATATTACAGTTTAGCCACCACTTTGTCAACTTTGGGCTTAGGAGCCAGCATATACGTAGTGCTTTATGTCGCATCATTGCTTATTTATGCCGGGTTAAAATCTGTAAAGGCAAATACGGAAAGTATGATTTTATCAGTACTTATGATACTTTTATCCCTAAGTTTCACTGTTTTTTATAACCATTCTCTTAATGTATTTATGCAAATAGCTATGAATTTTATGCTTATTTACCTGCCTGTAACAATATTTAATAAACTGATAAAAAAGGAAACTTCCGCACTTATACTATATGACTATATCAATGCACTTGTATTTATTCCCATATATTATGCTACCTCTTTTTGGCTTTGTATGTTTTCAAAAAAAGAAAAAACTGCACAAAATAAAAAGACTAAGTACTTTATGCATATTTTTCTCGGACTTTTAATCGGAACTCCGTTTATAGTGATTGTAATTTTCTTACTCTCCAGTGCGGATGCCACTTTTAACAAGATTTTTGAAAACTTATTTACATTAAATATCAATATTTCTAAAGATTTTGTAACTGCTATATGGTCTTTGCCAATGGCAACTTACCTGTACGCACTTATATACGGCAGTTCCGTAATTGATAATTCAAAGTATTTTAATATGGATAAATTTAATCAATCCTTGGACAATGCCGCCACAATACCAAGACTCAGTATCTACACAGTTAATGTTATTATATGCTGCTTTTATGTTCTTTTTATAGGTATACAGGCTGTATATTTTATAGATATTGCCGGCGGTTCTTTACCGGATGGTTTTACTTATTCAGACTATGCAAGACGTGGTTTTTTTGAACTCCTTACCGTAGCCTTGATTAATATAGTATTTATTGTAGTAGCTAAAGTTTTGTCAATTAAACATGAAAATAATAAATATATGCGTATTCACATAATCTTAAATTCAATATTGACCTTTGCACTTATATTCGTTGCTTTTGCCAAAATGTACCTGTATATAAGTACTTATGGACTTACAGCACTACGCATAATTCCCAGCACATTTATGATTTTCTTATGTTGTGTATTCGCCTTTATTATAATGGGAGAATTTAAGCAAAGCTTTCCTGTTGTAAAATTAAGTTTCTACACAGGAAATATACTTTTTGTACTTCTCTGTATTATCAATATGGATGGCTTAGTTGCTCAATATAATCTTAACGCCTATGTAAACGGAAAACTTCCATACTATGATTTATATGAGCTTAAAGGAAGTGATTTGTCTGCAATTCCTGCTATTTACAAGGTGTGGAAAAATACTGATGATGAGGCACTTAAAACAAACTTAAGTTCTGTTGCGGAAAGTATAATGAAATATAAGTATTTTGATGAGGATGAATATATGAACTATAATTATGTTAGAAATAAGGCTTTAGAAATAAAAAAACATATGCATCTAAATTAAATACAGGTAAAGGCTATCAAACAGCAATTACACCGTTTGATAGCCTTTTTGCTTAAGTTTATTTGTTAATAAGGGTTACAAAGAACTCCCCATCTTCTACAAACTCTACATTTATATAATTATCACCGTCAAAATACAGTATATCTCCCGGTGTTAAATCATGGATCTCCTCTTCATTAAGGAATACCCTTACCGCTCCTTTTACCACAGTAAATATTATATAAGCCTCCGCATGGTTGTGCTTTGGAATTAAATCTCCCTTAACCCCTGCCTTCTTTACAACATTAAATTTATCTTTAGCAAATACAAGACCTGCAACATTCTTTACTTCTCCAACCATAAAACTCCTTTCTAAATTATCAATTGATTTACTTTGTAAGTATAGCATATCAAGGCGATAAATTCAGTATTATTTTATAGAATAAAAAATTTACAGCAAGGCTGCTGTATGTAGACTCCGACCACTCTAAACTTATAGCTTGAAATGCCTGTATTTAAAAGCATGCATCGCTTTCATTCGATACATTATACATGTATATCTGAACTAACTGAACTGTAATATTTGAAATATATTAAAAAAATATCAAAAAAGTACTTTACTTTTTTACTTTAGTATGCTACCATATCGCTATGCTAATATAAGAAAGCGAATTAACTAATTAAAGAAAGGTAAGCAGTTTTTTCAGTAGTTGGTATTTTATCAATTTACAATGTTGCTTAAGGGTGGGTATTATGAGAAAAAATTTATTGTTAGGTTGTGTATGTGCGATATCTGTGTTTTTACTTGCAGCTTGTTCGGGTGGTAGTACCGAGAGTTCACAGACTTCTTCGGAGTCGACAGCAAGCAGCAAGTCTACAAGCAGTGCAGAGGCTTCTTCCAAAGAAAGCAAGGCAGATACGGCAGCTATAGATGCGGACGGTGTATTTACAGTAGGTTTTGACCAGGATTTCCCTCCTATGGGCTTTGTGGGTGATGATGGTGAGTTTACAGGTTTTGATCTTGAGCTGGCAGCCGAAGTTGCAAAAAGACTCGGTATGGAAATCAAGTACCAGCCTATAGCATGGGATGCTAAGGAAATGGAGATTGAAAGCGGCAATATTGATGTAATCTGGAACGGTTTTACAACTAACGGACGTGAGAATGACTACACCTGGTCAAAACCATACATGGAAAATAAACAGGTATTTGTTGTAAGTAAGGATTCCGGTATAACTAAGGTTGAGGACTTAAAGGGCAAGAAGGTAGAAGTGCAAGTTGACTCTTCAGGAGAAAAAGCATTGGCGGAAAATAAAGAGCTTTCAGACAGTTTTGCAGAACTTATTACTACAGCTGACTACAATACTGCATTCCAGGACTTGGAGATGGGCGCAACGGATGCGGTTGCTATGGATATAATAGTTGCAGGTTACCAGTTGAAGAAAAGGGGAGACGGCAAGTATATTATACTTGAAGATGAGCCTATATCAACAGAAGAGTACGGAATAGGGTTTAAGAAGGGTAATACCGCATTAAGAGATGCAGTAGATGCAACACTTGTGGAAATGGCAGCAGACAAAACATTAAAGTCCATATCTGAAAAATGGTTTGATACTGACGTAACTATTATTAAGTAATGGGTGTCAGTTTGCATATTATATAGGCGGATTGAGATGTTTAAGTGAGGTAATAGAAACTTGTAATAGCAATTCGTACGGTATTATATAATTTGGGGGCATGATATAATATATCTGCCCCTTTGCTTATGTTAAACTATATGTTAAAATAAATAAGGGGTATTAATATGCGTTTGATGGATATATTGAATATATTGACACAATTATCAGAAGGTATGCTTTTCAGTATACTTATATTTTCGGTAACATTGATTTTATCCTTGCCTTTGGGGCTTTTGGTTGCATTTGCAAGAATGAGTAAAATACAAGCAATCAGAATACCGGCAAGTATATATATTTCTATTATGAGAGGTACTCCGCTTATGCTCCAACTTATGGTGGTGTACTTCGGACCTTATTATATATTCGGTATAAAGGTTGTGGATAATTATAGAATTATAGCGGCATTGATCGGATTTGTGATCAATTATGCGGCTTACTTTGCCGAGATCTATAGAGGCGGTATTCAGTCTATAGGCAGGGGGCAATACGAGGCGGCAAAACTCTTAGGTTACAGTAAGACACAGACCTTTTTGGTAATTATTCTTCCGCAGGTAATAAAAAGGATACTCCCGTCTATTACCAATGAAGTGATTACTTTGATAAAAGATACTTCACTTGCATTTACCATATCTGTTTTGGAAATGTTTAGCAGAGCTAAGGCTCTGGCAAGCAGCAGTACCAGTATGATTCCTTTCGTGGTAGCAGCTTGCATTTACTATGTATTTAATTTCATAGTGGAATTTATCATGAACGGCATTGAAAAAAGATTAGAGTATTACAGATAGGGGTGAGAACATGAATATATTAAATATACAAAATGCGGCGAAAAGCTTTGACGGTACTGAGGTTATAAAGGATATATCACTTAAGGTTGACAAGGCGGAGGTTGTTTCAATAATAGGTCCGTCAGGCTCCGGCAAATCAACACTTTTAAGATGTGCTACATTTTTGGAAACCCTTGATAACGGGAGTATTTCATATATGGATATGGAAGCAGTAAAAAGCATTGATGGTGAAAGCGTATACAAGGATGCAAAAACTCTTAAGGACATAAGTTCATGTTTCGGACTTGTATTTCAACAATTTAATCTGTTCCCGCATATGAGTGTGCTTCAGAATATAATTGACGCACCTGTAAGAGTTCAAAAAAAAAGTAAGGAAGAGGCTGTAGAAATCGCAAGAGATCTACTTGGAAAGATAGGTCTTTCAGACAAGGAGAATGCATATCCGTATCAGCTTTCAGGCGGTCAACAGCAAAGAGTGGCAATAGCAAGGGCTTTGGCATTAAGACCGAAGATACTGTTATTTGATGAGCCGACTTCCGCTCTTGACCCGCAGCTTAGCAAGGAGCTTGTTAAGCTAATCAAATCATTGACAGATCTGCATATAGCCATGCTTATAGTAACTCACGATATGGAATTTGCCAAGGAGGTAAGTGATAGACTTATATTTATGGCAGATGGTGAAATCATAGAAGAGGGAAGTCCTGAGAAAATCTTTAATTCGAAGCATGAAAGGACTAAAGCTTTTTTGGGAAATGTTGATTAAGCCTAAGAATTTGTACTTACTCAATGCTTTTTAAGCTGATTGCTTTACCCTACCTGCACTGTAATATTTTGACAAATAAATTTATTTTTTATAAGTTTTATTATTAGTATTCTTGGGCTTAAGCTGCTATAATAAAGCCTATACTTTTTTAAATCCATATTAAAGTGTAGGTAATTTAACAAAAATTTATGATTATAAATTATATAAATATTTGTAACGGATAAGTTGCTTAATTCTTCTTTCTAAAATATCAAAGAATGTATATTTCAGAATAACAATAATGGCTTAATATATATTCGGCAAAACCGTTACAATATTTTCAAAGTAAATTAAATCCAGGATAAGGAGTAATGTTTATGTTAATGCTTAAAGCCGCCAGGCTAATAGATCCTGCCAGCAGGACAGATGATGTGAAAGACATACTTATTGCAGAGAGAAAGATTATTAAAATATCTGATAATCTGGATCTTGAAGCAGATATGATAGCCAGAGCCAAGGGCGAACGTTTAGAGATAATAGATTGTTCGGGTTTGGTTGCGGCTCCGGGACTTATTGACAGCCATGTACATATGAGAGATCCGGGTTTTTGCTATAAAGAAGATGTGAATTCGGCTGCTGAAGCGGCAAAAGCCGGAGGATTTACAACTATAATAGGCATGGCAAATACCAAGCCGAGCCTTGATAACAAAGAGGCTATACTTGAAGTTATAAAAAAGGGAAGAAGAACCGGAATAAGAGTGAGAACTTGTGCAAATATAACCAAGTTTATGAGGGGCGAAGAGCTTGTCAATATGAGGGAGCTTAGAGAGGCGGGAGTTGTAGGATTTACGGATGACGGACTGCCGCTGACTGATTCGGAACTTGTAAAAGAAGCGATGAGACAGGCCAGAATACTTAAGATGCCATTGGCATTTCATGAAGAAGATCCAAGATATGTAACTGAAGCAGGAGTTAATGCAGGAGCGGTGGCTATTGAACTTGGTCTTACCGGAGCTGACAGAGCAGCCGAGATCATGATGGTTGAAAGAGACTGTAAGATAGCTTTACAAACCGGAGCCAGTATTTGTATACAGCATGTAAGTGCCAAGGAAACAGTGGATTGGGTTAGAAGGGCTAAAAGACAGGGGGCGAGGGTTCATGCCGAGGCCAGTCCGCATCATTTCAGTCTGACTGAAGATGCGGTACTTAAATACGGTACCCTGGCAAAGGTCAACCCGCCTATAAGGCTTGAAGAAGACAGGCTTGCTATAATAGAAGGATTAAAAGACGGTACTATAGATATAATAGCAACGGATCATGCACCACACAGTAAAGAAGAAAAAGCAAGGGATTTTACCGAGGCGCCAAGCGGCATGATAGGGCTTGAGACTTCTCTCTCACTTGGAATTATGAACTTGGTTGATACAGGCTATCTCAAATTAAGTCAGCTTATAAATTGTATGACCTATGCACCTTCACTGCTTTATAATTTAGAGGGTGGAGCGGTAAAGGAAGACGGGGTAGCTGATGTGGTAGTATTTGACCCCAATGCATATTGGATATATGATAAGCCAAGGAGTAAGTCATCAAACAGTCCTTGGCTGGGAACTAAACTAAAGGGCAAGGTACTGCTGACAATTTGTGACGGTATTATAGTATATGACGCAAGGTAAGTGGCTTGTGCTGTGTGCTTGGTATGTGAGCAAGCTATGATCATTAAAGAATTGATGAATGTACACAACATAGACAATTAAACATATCTTTCGAGGACAATCAAAGACCTCCGGTACTTGCTTTACCGATTCGCAAGGCGAAGGGAAAGCTTAGTACCGCTGCGAGGCTTTGGTTAAGGGAGCGTGTCCGAGAAAGATACGGTTTGTAGTTGTCTATGTTGTGGGACTTTTTAGCAACTCATTTTAGCTATTTAGCCCCCTCAACATAGAAAGCCATAGCAGAATACGAGTAATAATTTGTAATTGTCCATATTGTGTGGCTTTGCAGTGCTGCACTTTAACTATCCGTCCCCACCAACATACTAACCCGCTGCAGAATAGGAGTATTGAATTTTGAAGAAGGTTGCATTTCATACCTTAGGTTGTAAAGTAAATATATATGAAACAGAAGCTATGCAAGAGCTTATGCAAAGAGCCGGCTACAGCATAGTTGATTTTAATGATAAGGCTGACATTTACGTCGTAAATACCTGCTCCGTTACCAATATGGCAGACAGGAAATCAAGACAGATGTTGCATAAGGCTAAAAAAGATAATCCCGAGGCTATAGTAGTCGCAGTCGGCTGCTATGTGCAGGCAGCTGCAAAGTCGATAAAACAGGACGAGAAAATAGACATTATCATAGGCAATAATATGAAGAATAAGATTGCCGATATTATAAATAATTATTATGAACATCAGGATCCGGATATTGTCGATATATCCGGTGATTTTGTGTTAGATATAAGTAAAATCAAGGAATATGAAGAGTTTAGAGTACTTAAACATAAGGAGCATACCAGAGCCTTTATAAAAATACAAGACGGCTGTAATCAATTTTGTTCTTATTGCATTATACCCTATACAAGGGGCAGAGTAAGGAGCAGAAGTATAGAAGAGATAGAAAAAGAAGTAAGAGAGCTGGTAAATGTAGGCTATAAGGAAGTGGTGCTTACCGGCATACATATATCTTCTTACGGATTGGATTTTGAAGAACCGATAGAGTTGATAGAATTGGTGGAAAGGGTTGCCAAGATAGAAGGAGTTAAGAGACTTAGGATAAGTTCCCTGGAGCCCAGGGTGGTTACTGAGGAGTTTGTAAAAAGACTTTCAAAACTTGAAAACTTCTGTCCGCATTTTCATCTTTCTCTACAAAGCGGCTCAGATTCCACATTAAAAGCTATGTCCAGAAGATACAATGCCTTTGAATTTAAAGAGGGTGTAAGGCTTATAAGAAAATACTTTAATATGCCGGCACTTACTACGGATATTATAGCCGGCTTTCCAAGTGAAACGGAAGACGATTTTATAGAATCCCTTGAGTATATCAAAGCTATAGAATTTTTTGAACTTCACGTATTTCCGTATTCCAAACGTGAAGGTACTAAGGCGGCTGCTATGAAAGAAACCCTGGGCAATAAGGATAAGACAAGGAGAGTTAATCTTTTACTTGTTATGCAAAAGCCTATAACAAGAAAGTTTTTGGAGGCAAAGCTTGGCTGTGAGGTAGAGGTGCTTATAGAAGGTGAATTTGAGCATGAAGGTGAAAGATACATCCTCGGTCACAGCAAAGAGTATATCAAGGTGGCATTGCCATATATAAAGGCGGCAAGAAATACTATTATCAATGCCGAACTTAAGTCCTTTATACAAGATGATATTATATTGGCAGAGCGGCTGTAGTGCTTTACTTATGATGATGTTAGGGAGTTAGTAACATAAACAATTAGGCAGCAATAATTAACAGAAACACTCCCTATTTCAATCATACTCGCAGTACTGTTAATAAAGTTCCGCAGTCTGTGTGAATTTGTCGAAGCTTTGAGAAAGGGTTGCTAGTATGATTGAATTATACGGAGTTTTTTATAAACCATTAGCATTGTTTATGTTGTCAACTCCCCGATAAACCATCATTTAAAGAACAATAAGCAAGAACTCCATCTATTACAGTATACCGGTATCCGGCTTCTCTCCCTTATGTTCCTTTATATACTTAGTCCACTTTATATAACCGTAGATTGAATTGGTCAGATATCCGGCTTTTAAGATAAGAAGTATAAACTGACCTGAGAGTATATTTATAATAGCCTCTATTATACTGTCCAGTATCCAAGCGATCCATTGCTCACGCAAACGCAAAAGTATAAAGATTCCGTTTGCCATACCTACCGCACTTACCAAAGCATCAAGATAGTTTACCCATGTTTCTAAGTTCCTATTGCCGCCAAAAAGCTCGGTTTGAACATTTATTTTTGACATAATTGTACCTACCACTACAGTCCATACTATAATGGCTGCAATTATTCCAACCTCTGCCCAGCCGGAAAGTTTTCTTACCTTTGTAAGATCTTCTTCTTTCTTATCCGGATGCTTATGCCAATTGATAAAGCTTATTATGTCTATAGGTATCCAAAAAAGCAAAGTAACGCTCAAGGTTGCAAATCTGAACATCAAAACTATAGGAATCAATATTTCCGTAAGTTCCACTCCGAGTGACACTATAAAATTCCATTTTGACTGCTTTGATATAAGAAGTTCACATAAAATATTAAGAAAAATATTTAATAAATACAGGGTAGCAATAATTCCACCGTTAACTCCGTTAATATCTTCTTCGGGAAATAAAATAGCAAATATTACAGATAAAGTTAAAATGCTGAAAAACCAACACTTTTCATAAGTGGTAAAGTAATTCCACAATTCTCTTGTTCTTAGTTTAAACATCCCCTAATCTTCTCCTGTTTATCTTTTATTTTTTAAGTTCTACAGGAAAGATTATTATAGTAACTACTATCAGTTAGAGAGTATTTTTTACTATATCCGTTAAATATGCAATATAAAAGACTTTCCTAAGAACTTTAGCATTAAAATTCTTAAGAAAGCCTTTTAGTTTTTAAATATATCAAGCTAAATCGGCTTATTAAATTCTCTTGAATTTTCAGCATTGTCCTTTATTTTAAGAAAGCAACTAAAAAGACGCTTTCTTAAAATATAATTAACTAAACACGAATTTACCGCAGTATTCCGCCCCGTTGACATTTAGACTGATAATATAAATATTTCAGCACTTCACAATTTGTACAGAATGCTAATCAGCCTAAATATACTTAAGTCGTTACGCAGAACACCGCTTGCTTTATAAATCCCATGCCAAGAACACCTTAACAGGCATCCATATTAATTAATATCGGACAATACTAAAGGAGGCTTCTGCTTTGATGCACTAAGCCAATTTTTATCTGTAATAGTATTATATAAGCTATATTCCACTACCACTGCTTTAGATAAAAAGCTTATATGCATCATCGCACTTATACCTCCTTTTATTTTAACTTACTGATGATTTTTATTTATAAAAGGTAAATCTAAACCTTTTTTAATTCGCAAACTCTAATTGTATAAACAAAAAGATTACTCTATAATCTTAGCAACTCTTCCTGAACCTACTGTTCTACCACCCTCACGGATAGCGAAACGAAGACCCTGCTCACAAGCAACCGGATGAATAAGCTCTATAGTCATTTCTACGTTGTCACCCGGCATACACATCTCTGTTCCTGCAGGTAACTCACAAACACCTGTGATGTCTGTTGTTCTGAAGTAGAACTGTGGACGATAGTTATTGAAGAATGGTGTATGACGTCCACCTTCTTCCTTGGTTAATACGTAAACCTGTGCTGTGAACTTCTTATGGCAGGTAACTGTACCCGGCTTAGCAAGAACCTGTCCACGCTCTATCTCTGTTCTCTGAATACCACGAAGAAGTGCTCCGATGTTATCACCTGCCTGAGCCTGATCAAGAAGCTTTCTGAACATCTCTATACCTGTAACAACTGTCTTCTTAACGTCCTCACGAATACCTAAGATCTCAACCTCTGAGTTGATTACCAATGTACCTCTCTCAACACGTCCTGTCGCAACAGTACCACGTCCTGTAATTGTGAATACGTCCTCTATCGGCATAAGGAATGGCTTATCAACATCTCTGTCAGGATTTGGAATGTATGAGTCAACCGCATCCATAAGTTCCATGATCTTGTCTGCCCATGGTCCGTTAGGATCGTTAAGTGCCTGAAGAGCTGAACCTTGGATAACAGGAATGTCGTCACCCGGGAACTCATACTCTGAAAGAAGCTCTCTGATTTCCATTTCTACAAGCTCTAAAAGCTCTGCATCATCAACCATATCGCACTTGTTCATAAATACTACGATATAAGGAACACCTACTTGACGAGAAAGAAGGATATGCTCTCTTGTCTGTGCCATAACTCCGTCAGTTGCAGCAACAACCAGGATAGCTCCGTCCATCTGTGCAGCACCTGTGATCATGTTCTTTACATAGTCAGCGTGTCCCGGACAGTCAACGTGTGCATAGTGTCTTTTAGCAGTCTCATACTCAACGTGAGATGTGGAAATTGTGATACCTCTCTCCTTCTCTTCCGGAGCCTTGTCGATCTTATCGAAATCTACAACCTTGTTGGTATCTGATGGTAACTTTGTAGCTAAAACCTTGGTAATAGCAGCTGTAAGTGTTGTCTTACCATGGTCAACGTGTCCTATAGTACCAATGTTAGCATGAGGCTTGTTTCTATCAAATTTTGCTTTTGCCATTTCAAAAATCCTCCTTAAATATGTGCCTTGCACATCTAAATTTTATAGTTGAAACTCATTATATAATAAATATATCTTATTAGCAATAATCTATTAAAGTTTAAATCACAGCTATTTTTCTGATTATAAAAGGTATTATTTACCCTTTCTTTCAGCTACTATCTTTTCTTGAACAGACTTTGGAACCTGCTCATATTTCTCAAAGAACATTGAGTAGTTTCCACGACCCTGTGTCTTTGAACGAAGGTCTGTAGCATATCCGAACATCTCTGAAAGCGGAACGAATGCATTGATTTGCTTACCGCCGCCGATATCTTCCATACCCTCTATACGTCCACGCCTTGAGTTGATATCTCCGATAACATCTCCCATGTACTCTTCCGGCATAGTTACTTCAACCTTCATGATAGGCTCTAAAAGTACTGCTCCCGCCTTAGCCATAGCATCCTTGAATGCAAGTGAACCTGCTATATGGAAAGCCATCTCTGATGAGTCGACTTCGTGGTATGAACCGTCAAATACGTTGGCATAAATACCGAGTACAGGGAATCCTCCCAAGATACCTGCCTTAGCAGCCTCTTCGATACCCTCTCCGACTGCCGGTATGTATTCCTTAGGAATAGCACCGCCGACAACGCTTGACTCGAACTTAAATACCTGCTCCGCATTGGCATCCATAGGCTCGAATCTAACCTTACAGTGTCCGTACTGTCCACGTCCACCTGACTGTTTAGCGTACTTACTGTCAACTTCAACTGTCTTGGTAAATGTCTCTTTATATGCAACCTGAGGTGCACCTACATTTGCCTCAACATTAAACTCTCTTAAAAGCCTGTCTACGATAATCTCAAGGTGAAGCTCACCCATACCTGAGATGATGGTCTGTCCTGTTTCAGGATTGGTCTTTGCCCTGAAAGTAGGATCTTCTTCTGCAAGTTTTTGCAGTGCATCTATCATCTTGGTCTGTCCTGCCTTAGTCTTAGGCTCTATAGCTATGTCTATAACAGGCTCAGGGAATTCCATAGACTCAAGTATTACAGGATGCTGCTCATCACAAAGTGTATCTCCGGTAGTAGTGGTCTTAAATCCTACTGCTGCCGCAATATCTCCCGAATAAACTTTTTCAATTTCCTGTCTCTTGTTTGCGTGCATCTGTAAAATACGTCCAACACGCTCTTTCTTACCCTTAGTTGCATTAAGTACATATGAACCTGAATTAACGGTTCCTGAATATACTCTAAAGAATGCAAGCTTTCCTACGAACGGGTCTGTCATTATCTTAAATGCCAAAGCTGAGAAAGGCTCTTCATCGGAAGAATGTCTTTCTATTTCATTGCCGTCAAGATCCACACCCTTTATAGCAGGTATATCTACAGGTGAAGGCATATACTCGATAACAGCATCAAGTAATTTTTGTACACCTCTGTTACGATATGCAGAACCGCAAAGTACCGGTATAGCCTTGCAATCGCAAGTTGCCTTTCTGAGTACTTTTTTAAGTTCCTCCATTGAAGGCTCATTACCCTCAAGGTATTCCATCATAAGCTCATCATCAAGCTCACAAATCTTTTCTATCATTTCTGAACGATAAAGCTCAGCGTCATCTTTATAATCTGCCGGTACATCTTCTACGGTAATATTCTCACCCTTGTCGTCATTGTAAATATACGCCTTCATTTCCATAAGGTCTATTACACCTTTAAACTCATCTTCCTTACCGATAGGAATAGTCAGTATAATGGTGTTCTTACCGAGACGGGTACGGATTTGATCGACCGCTCCGTAGAAGTTGGCACCCAGTATGTCCATCTTGTTTATAAATGCCATACGAGGTACATTATATGTGTCTGCCTGTCTCCAAACATTTTCAGACTGTGGCTCTACACCACCCTTTGCACAGAATACACCTACCGCACCGTCAAGTACACGAAGTGATCTTTCAACCTCAACTGTAAAGTCAACGTGTCCAGGTGTGTCTATGATATTGATACGATTCTCCAGCGCGCCCGGCTTAAGCTTAGTGAACTCTTGTAAAGTCCAGTGGCAAGTAGTCGCGGCTGAAGTTATTGTGATACCTCTTTCCTGCTCCTGCTCCATCCAGTCCATGGTTGCAGTTCCTTCATGTGTATCACCTATTTTATAATTAACTCCGGTATAATATAGGATACGCTCTGTGAGTGTGGTTTTACCGGCATCTATATGAGCCATGATTCCTATATTTCTGGTCCTCTCAAGAGGATATTCTCTTCCAGCCAATGTATTGCCCCTCTCCTAGAATCTATAATGTGCAAATGCCTTATTAGCCTCTGCCATTCTATGCATTTCTTCTTTTCTCTTAACGGCTGCACCTGTGTTGTTGGCTGCATCCATTAATTCGTTGGCAAGTCTTTCCTCCTGTGTCTTCTCTCCTCTCTTACGAGAAAAAAGAGTAAGCCATCTAAGAGCAAGTGCCTGTCTTCTCTCAGGTTTTACTTCTATAGGTACCTGATATGTTGCTCCACCTATTCTCTTTGCTTTTACTTCAAGCACCGGCATGATGTTGTTCATAGCTTCTTCAAACACTTCTACAGCATCCTTGCCGGTCTTTTCAGCTATTCTTTCGAATGCTCCGTATACGATCTTTTGCGCTACACCCTTTTTACCGTCCAACATGATATTGTTTACAAGCTTTGTAACTATCTTGTTGTTGTATAAAGGATCTGCAAGCACATCTCTTTTCTGTATATGTCCCTTACGTGGCACGTTTCTTCCCTCCTTAATTAAGTCTTAATGTTAAAAAACATTAATATGGTATTAGATCTTCGGTACTCATATGTTTCTCATATGCGTCGTGCTACTTATATATTTCATCTGCAACCCACAGATTATATACAATCCAGCACTACCTTGGGGTCTAATTATTTCTTATCCTTAGGTCTCTTTGCTCCGTACTTGGAACGAGCCTGCTTTCTGTTTGCAACACCCGCAGTATCAAGTGTACCACGAATTATATGATATCTTGTACCCGGTAAGTCCTTTACTCTTCCTCCACGGATAAGTACCACGCTATGCTCCTGTAAGTTATGTCCCTCACCCGGGATATAGCTTGTTACTTCCATACCGTTAGACAGACGTACTCTGGCAATCTTACGAAGTGCTGAGTTAGGCTTCTTAGGTGTAGCGGTCTTAACAGCTGTACACACGCCTCTTTTTTGAGGAGCGGATGTATCGGTCGCCTTCTTATGAAGAGAGTTGAATCCCTTTTGAAGAGCCGGTGCTGTAGATTTCTTCACTGAAACCTCTCTGCCTTTTCTAACTAATTGGTTAAATGTTGGCATTCTTTTTTTACCTCCTTTTAGATTGTATAAATTCTTAGGTTGCTGTGTAAGCAGCTTAATATGCCTATAGGCATACCATCTTAGTATAGCATACAGGCAACATTTGTCAAGTATCGGATTTTATTGTTTTTTTGCATAATAAACCATAGATAGTTACAGTTCAGGTAACCCGGATATACCTGGATATCCAAATGTTTCGTTTATGGTAGAATACTGCTTTACACATTTTAGCAGACAGGATGAACAAATTTATCAGAAAGGTGATTTATCAGACATTCTCCCTCATTTTATTCATAAAATAACGATAATAAGTTTCTTTAAGTTCCTTGCGTCCCTCTCTTCTCAGCAAAATCCTCCTTCCGTCCGTCATTATAAAACTGTCATTTTCTACTTTTTCAACTGCATCCAGACAGACGATCGAATAACGATGACAACGTAAAAAATTACTACATTGCAACATTTCCGTTGCTACAGAGATGGAACAGCGTACCGGTATCTGATTATCCTTGCAACAGATCATGATACCGTTGCGTATTGTCTCAATATACAAAATCTTATTTTTAGGAATCTTCACCTGCCTGCTTCCGTTTTGCAGGGTAAGCATAGTTTCTTCTTCATCAAAAAAAACGTGCAGGCGTTGCATTACCTCCTCTATCTTTTTAGTATTAAGCGGTTTTAGTAAATAATGTGTGGCTTCCACCTCAAAACCTTCGGCAAAATACTCCTCGCTTGTTGTCGTGAAAATCAAACGCACATCTGTATCCTTTTTTCTGATTTTTCTTGCGGCTTCCACTCCGCTTATGCCCTCCATATAGATATCCAAAAAAATAGCGGAAAACTTTTCCTTTTTAAATTTTTTCAAAAGCTCTTCTCCTTTTGAAAAAACAACGGTATATATAGTCTTATGATGCCTTTGGGCGTATTCTTCGATAAGTTTCAGAAAAAGTTCCACATCTGCTTCATTATCATCCACCACTGCTATTTTCATAACATTTCTTCCTTTTTAGTCAATATTTTCTTAAAAATTCTAACTTATTATAGCATTTTTTACTATATATAAAAACACAGTTCAGCACAAAAAAAGACAATCCGGCACAAATCTATTGCAAATTCCTTACTACAGTCTTACAATCTGCTCGAAAGCAAATACTGTAAAGAAAGGGAGGTGCAAAATGCTGGGAGTTAAAGTTAAAAATGTTAAATGCAAAAATGAATATACCTTGGAAGAATTCTATGATGCAATTAAGGGTCAAAGATTCAGTGCCGGTACTCCTTCACTTACCAAGCACGGTATGGGTATGGTAATCACTTTTCCGCCGCTTGATCGTCAAAATCAGGTGTGGATAATGAAAGCCGGCTTAAAGGAGCGTTCTTCCAAGTTTTCCGTTCAAAAGTGTGAGCAGGCAGGTGTTGGTAATATGGCAGGCAATATGGCATTAAATGAATTAACCGGCGGATTATTCGGATTCTTCGGTGTCGTGGGCAAAAATGTCAAAAAATGTGAGCAATTAGTTGAAGCTACCGCAACAGAACTGGAAGCAATGAGTTTGTAGTAAGGAGTTAAATCTTACTTATAAATAAGATTTAACATTTTTAGCTTGTTTTGACAAATTATGAACGAGCTACCTGAACCGTAACAAAAATTATAAATTATATTTAAAATAA
>CAJPUK010000032.1 GCA_905373785.1 uncultured Johnsonella sp.
CAATTGTTCCTTCTACAGCATCTTTAACATCTTCTGCTACTTCTTTAATTTTGGAATTAACATCTTCTGCTACTTCCTTAACTTTTGAAGCTGCCTTTTCTGCAGCTCCTTCTTTTTCTATTTTTTTGTCACCGGTTAATTTACCTACACCTTCTTTTATCGCACCCTTAGCTTGGTCGATTTTTTCTTCCATTGACATAATAGTAACTCCTTCCATTTGAAATTGTTATTAAAAAAACATTGCTTATATTTTCTCCCCAAAGAAAAACAAGATAACGGCAATAACTATTACTTCTCCTAAGTATGTTATTTATATCTTTAAACTCTTAAACCGGTGTATCTCTGACATTTAATTAAAATCAGAAATAGTAGAGTAAAGATAAGTTATATTTATATTGGTTAAAATATATTAACAAAGTAGTAATAATGCTAAGTACCAATGATATTGTTCACCGGTCAGCTTATACATAAATGCATTATACAGCATTATATATTTAATATCAAATAAAAACACACTTAAATCATATAAAAATAATTACTCCCCCTATACCCAAGTTTACAACACATCAAATATCGACATCTGGTTACTTTGCGGCAGCTTTTTCAAAAGCCCCAGTCTATCCAAAAGCTCACAGGTGCTCTTACCTATCTTTGCCCTTTCCATCAAATCATCTTTAGAAATAAACTCTCCCGCCTTTCTCGCATTCACAAGCTGATTAGCTGCCACTTCACCAAAACCGTCTATGCTTGAAAGCGGCGGCATTATTTTGTTATCGTCGGTTATAAAGCATTTGGTCGCCTCAGCCTTGTAAATATCTATTTCTTCAAACTCAAAGCCTCTGGCATACATCTCCTGAGCTATTCTCATATCCTTAAAGGTGTCTTCGTCTTTAGCGGTAGCCGAAGAAGTTTCCTGCTTTTTTTGGTACTGTGCTATATACTCTTCGAGTCTTGCTTTTCCAAAACACATGATCTCATATGAAAATGAAGATGCCCTTATGGTAAAATATGCACTGTAATATGCCAAGGGATAAAAAATCTTACAATAAGCTATTCTCCATGCCATCATTACATAGGCGGCGGCGTGTGCCTTAGGGAACATATATTTTATCTTTTTACAGGAATCTATATACCATTCCGGCACATTAGCCTCGCGCATAATCTCTTCCTCTTCCGGCTTAAGCCCCTTTCCCTTTCTTACAGCCTCCATTATCTTAAATGACACACCCTCTTCTATACCTTTTTCTATCAGATATATCATGATATCATCTCTGGTACATATAGCGGTTCTTATAGTTGCAGTCCCCTCTTTTATAAGAGTTTGTGCATTTCCAAGCCACACATCCGTACCGTGGGCAAGCCCTGCTATACGCACCAGGTCGGACAGCCCCTCAGGCTTTGCCTCTATAAGCATCTGCATAGCAAAGTCCGTACCGAACTCCGGTACACCCAAGGCTCCGAGCTTGCAGCCCATTATATCGTCAGGACTTATACCGAGGGCTGAGGTGTCCTTAAAAAGACTCATGGTTTCTTTGGAGTCAAGCGGTATATCCTTTACCGGATCTATACCTGTAATATCCTGTAGCATCCTGATCATAGTAGGATCCTGATGACCCAGTATATCAAGTTTTAGAAGATTATGATCTATGGCATGATAGTCAAAATGTGTAGTTACCGTCTTGGAATTAACATCATTAGCCGGTCTTTGCACCGGTGTAAAACTGTATATTTCCTCGCCGTGTGGCAACACTATAATACCTCCGGGGTGCTGTCCGGTAGTTCTTCTTATACCTACACAGCCGTTGCTGAGGCGAGCTATCTCACACTTTCTTTTTCTCTCACCATGCTCCTCATAGTAGTTTTTTACATATCCGTAAGCAGTCTTAAACTGCAAAGTACTTACCGTACCGGCTCTGAAAGTATGGCCCTTTCCAAAAAGCACTTCCGTATAATCATGTGCATTTGATTGGTACTCTCCTGAAAAGTTAAGATCTATATCCGGCTCTTTATCTCCCTTAAATCCGAGGAAGGTTTCAAAGGGTATATCAAAACCGTCTTTTTTTAATTTATTTCCACATAGAGGACAGACCTTATCCGGCATATCACAGCCTGCCATACCTACATACTGTTTAACCTCTTCACTGTCAAAGTCAACATATTTACAAGTACAATAATAATGCGGCGGCAAGGGATTGACCTCGGTAATTCCCGAAGTATAAGCCGCAAATGAAGAACCGACCGAACCTCTTGACCCTACCAGATAGCCATCACTGTTGCTTTTTTCCACCAGTTTTTTTGCTATTATATACATAACCGCAAAACCGTTCTTAATTATGGAATTAAGCTCTCTCTCAAGTCTTGCCTCAACAAGCTTTGGCAGGGGATTGCCGTATTGCTCATAGGCTTTTTCATAGCAGGCATCTCTTAACATCTCATCCGAGTTTTCTATTACGGGAGCGCATTTGTCAGGTCTTACAGGGATTATATTCTCAACCATGGCTGCAATCTTATTGCTGTTTGTAACCACTACTTCATAGGCTTTACTCTGACCCAGATACTCAAAATCTTTTAACATCTCTTTGGTGGTCTTAAGATATAAAGGCGGCTGTTTGTCGGCACGCTCAAAACCCTTTCCATACATAAGTATGCGTCTGTAAACCTCATCTTTAGGGTTTAGGAAATGCACATCTCCCGTAGCAACTACCAACTTTTCATAAATCTTGCCCAGCCTGCATATTTCTTTGTTGATTTCTCTTATATCTTCTTCACTGCTTATGCTGTACCTGTCGCTCTCAACCATGTAGAGATTATTTTTACTATCCTGTATTTCCAAAAAATCATAAAAATCAACTATACTGCCAAGCTTTTCCTCGCTTTCATTTCTGAGCAAAGCCTGAAAAAGTTCTCCGTTTGAGCAGGCTGAGCCCAGTATAAGCCCTTCCCTGTATTTAATTAAAAGGGATTTGGGTATTCTCGGTATCTTATTATAATACTCTGTATGAGAAAGTGATACCAGCCTGTAAAGGTTGATTCTTCCTATATCATTTTTGGCAAGCAGGGTCACATGGTTTTCATGTAGTTTCCTTATAACATTAGTACTTAATTTATTAAGCCCTTCAAGCTCTTTTAATTTATCTGTACTATATCTTTCTTTTAATAAGTCTACGAACTTAAGCCAGATATAGGCGGTTGCCTCGGCATCATCCACTGCTCTGTGGTGATTTTCAAGGCTTATGCCTAAGTTTTTTGCTACAGTATCAAGCTTAAATCTTGATAAATTAGGTAAAAGTAGCCTTGCAAACTCTACGGTATCTATTACACAGGGATTTATTGTTTTAGAAATAAGTTTGAACTTCTCTCTTATAAAGCCCACATCGAATGAAGCATTATGAGCCACCAGCACCGCTCCCTCTATAAAATCATAAAATTTAGGCAAGACCTCTTCTACTACAGGTGCACCAAGCACCATTGAATCATTTATTTTTGTAAGCTCTTCTATTTTAAGCGGTATGGGCATCTTAGGATTTATAAGTGTTGAAAACCTGTCCGTTATTTTGCCGTTTGATATCTTTACCGCACCTATTTCTATGATTTTGTCATTTTTAGCAGAAAATCCCGTTGTCTCTATATCAAATACCACATAGTCATCATCCAAGCTGTACTCACCCGGATTTAATACCAAAGACTTTACATCATCCACCACATAGGCTTCCATACCGTATATGACCTTAAAAGGACTTTTCAGTTTTTCCACTACATGATAGGCTTCCGTAAAGTTTTGCACATTTCCGTGATCCGTTATAGCTATAGCGCTCATTCCAAGCCTTTGTGCCTCTTTGATAATATCTTCGGCAGAGGATACTCCGTCAAAATCACTCATTTTCGTGTGACAATGAAGCTCTACTCTTTTTATCTCTTCATCATCTACACGCTCATCGGCATTATTGATTTCATATTTTTTAATACCTCTTATAAAGCCCAATGTAAGCTCCGAATCGAATCTGTCTATACTCGTTTGACCGCATACTTTTAAAGCATTGCCTTTACGCAGTATATCCTCAATATTTCCTTTTTGCTCATCCTTTATAAAAAGTTTCATTACAATAGAGTCGCTGTAATCACTGAGAGTGCATATATATATGGTGGACTGAGTCTTTTCTATGCGTATGGTATCAAGCTCTATTATACTGCCGGCTATAACCACCTCGCCCATCTCACCCTGTATGTCCTTTATAGGTATTATGTTATCTGTAAAATCCCTGCCGTAAAGCACATCCGGATTGCTTGATTTTTTATACTTTCTTTCCGGATATTTTGAGGCTGTCTTTCCTTTATCGGCTTCTTTGCTCTCTTCTTTTTTAGCAGGCTCCAAAATACTTTCTTTTGCCACTGCCTTACTCTTACTTTCTTCCTGTTCTTTTTTTATTTCCTTGGTTACACTGATGTAGCTGTCTTCATAATCCGCATTGGCATCTTTGGCAGGTTTGGAATATTCCAGATAATTAACTTTAATATATACTCCAAGTCCGCATCTTTCTATAAATATCTTCTCAAGCAGCTCTATAAAGTCTTTCATCACCTCGACATAGAGCGTATTTTTTTCTATGCTTAACTCCAGAGTATTCTTTTCTTTTATCTCTGCTTTTGCTGTCGTAAGCATATTGTAATAAATTATCTTGCTCTTTCTCAACTCCAAAAGTATACTGTCTATATAGCTTGCATAGAGGTTTTCCAAGTTGTATTGCTTTGAAAGATTAAACTTTTCTATCAGTCTTATACGTATTTTTTTATAAGGAAAAAGCCTATCTTTGATAAGCTTTTCAATATCATAGATACGCTTTTTTTCTATCAGCCTTTCTGACCTTATATACACCTTAAGCTCGCTCATATCGGGCTTTGCCGACACCTTGCTTACCGTTATAAATTGCCATAGATCGCTGAAACCTTCTTCGTTTTTAAGTTTTGGAAAGGTTTCCGTAAAACTTTTCATTGATTTAAGTCCTGTCCTTTTTTGATAATGCATCAAGTTCTTCTTTTAGTACATTAAGCAACTCTTCTTCTTTGACTCTTTTTACCACTTTTCCCTTTTTTATAAGCATACCTTCGCCTCTGCCTCCGGCTATGCCTATATCAGCCTCTTTAGCCTCTCCCGGACCGTTTACTATGCAACCCATTACAGCCACTTTTATGTCCAGTTGATAGTCCTCTACAAGCTCCTCGACCTGATTGGCAAGTCCTATTAAATCTATATCCGTTCTGCCGCAGGTAGGGCAGGAAACTACTTCTATTCCGTCTTTTCTAAGTCCCAAGCTTTTTAGTAAAATCTTTGCACAGGTTATCTCTTCTACCGGATCGCCGGTAAGAGATACTCTTATAGTATCTCCTATACCCTGATAAAGTATAATTCCAAGACCTACTGAGGACTTTATAGTCCCCCTTTTTACCGTGCCCGACTCTGTAATACCTACATGCAAAGGATAATCTGTCTTTTTTGCAATCAGCTCATGTGCTTTTATACACATCATTACATCCGATGATTTTATACTTATAACAAGATTTTCATAGCCCAAGTCCTCTATTATTTTAACCTTATCAAGTGCCGACTCCACTATACCCTCGGCAGTAACACCCGAATATTTTTTTAGTATTTCTTTTTCCAAAGAACCTGAGTTTACCCCTACTCTTATGGGTATATTTCTTGACTTTGCAGCTTCAATTACAGCCCTTATTCTGTCAAGATTACCTATGTTGCCGGGATTGATCCTTATTTTATCAACTCCTCTTTCTATCGACTCTATTGCAAGTTTATAATCAAAATGTATATCTGCAACCAAAGGTATGTGTATGTATTTTTTGATTTCTTCCAAAGCCTTGGCAGCAGTCATGTCCGGCACCGCCACCCTTATTATATCACAGCCTGCCTTTTCCAAAGCCAGTATCTGTGCTATGGTTGCCTCGGTATCATCTGTCTTTGTATTGCACATGGACTGTATAAGTACCGGTGCACCGCCTCCTATAACCTTATCTCCTATATGTATCTGCCTTGTCTTGTAGGGCATAATTTCCTCCAAATTTATTTAAAAATCAAATTCACTATATCATTGTATAATATAAATACCATAAGTATCATAAGGAGTACAAAGCCTCCAAAGTGAATGTAGGCTTCTATCCTCCTGTTAAGAGGTTTCCTAAGTATTGCTTCGACCAAAAGAAAGAGTATTCTTCCTCCGTCAAGTGCCGGTATAGGCAAAAGGTTCATAATACCAAGCGTGGAGCTTAAAAGCATGGTCATATTGGCAACGGTAAGAAGTACGGACATAAGACCGTAATTCATTGACTCATTTACACTGCTTCCCACAGTAGCCATTATACCTACAGGACCGCTGATTTGCTTGGTGCTCGCCTTTCCTCTTATCAGTTGCAAAAGTCCGCCCAAGGTACTGTCTATATTATACTTTATTTCATACATTGAATAAGCCATGATACTGAACACATTACTTACTTTTTCACGGTCTGTCGATACTATACCTATCATGTATCTTTCATTTTCCTTATCATACACAGGTGTAATACTTACATCCTTTATCTCCTTAGTTTTGTTTACCTCTCTTTCTACCTTAAGATTTACGGTTTTGTCAGGATTCATATATAGATAAAGCATAAGCTCCCTGTATAAGTGTATGTCTTTTTTATCTATTGACTTTATTACATCACCCGGCATTATTCCTGCATTATAAGCCGGATAATTTTCCCTAACTTCTGAAATTACAGGTTTATCAATCCCTGCAACAGATACGATAAAAAGTGCCAAAAGAAAAGAAAGGATAAAGTTAAATAAAGGACCTGCAAAGATAACTGCAAGCCTATACCATACAGGTCTTGAGTTAAATGTTCCCTCTTTAGGCTCTCCTTCTTCTTCCGAGTCTTCTCCTGCCATCCTACAAGACCCCCCTATAGGAAAGAGTTTTATAGAATAGTCGGTCTTTTTACCATGGTAGGTATAAATACTCGGTCCCATTCCTATAGAAAACTCCAAAACATCTATTTTTGACCATCTCGCAACAATAAAATGTCCGAACTCATGTATCAACACAATTATTCCAAATATCAAAATAGCAATTATTATGCTCATATACTAATCTCTCCTAATATCCGCCTTAATCTCTTTTTCTATCTCAAGTATTTCAGCTACCGAAGGATGTGCTGTATTTTTATGCTTATCCATAGCAGCCTTTATCAGTCTTGTTATATCCTTATAACCTATTCTTTTTTCTAAAAACAACTCAACCGCATACTCATTGGCTATATTATAAACTGCCGGCATACTTCCGCCTAAGTTTGCAGCTTTATAGGCGTACTTTAATCCCTCAAATACATCCAAATCCACATCTTCGAACTCTATCTTTCCAAGCTTTTTAAAATCAAGTCTTTCTCCCTTGATATACTTTCTTTTTGGATAGTACAGTGCATATTGTATGGGCAGCTTCATATCCGGTGTGCCCATTTGTGCAATTACCCCGCCGTCTTCAAATTCAACCATAGAGTGTATTATGGAAGTCGGCTGTACCAGTACCTCTATCTTGGAAACATCTACATTAAAAAGATGCATGGCTTCTATCACTTCCAAACCCTTGTTGACCATTGTGGAAGAGTCTACGGTGATTTTTTTGCCCATGCTCCAATTAGGATGTTTTAATGCCTGCTCTAAGGTAACATTTTCCAATTCTTTACTTGTATATCCCCTAAAAGGCCCTCCCGAAGCTGTAAGAAGTATTTTTTGTATAGGATTGTATTTATCCAAACATTGGAATATCGCAGAATGTTCGGAGTCTACCGGAAAAAGATTGACCCCGAAGTCCTTTACAAGCTGCATAATAATATGCCCTGCACATACTATTGTCTCTTTATTGGCAAGAGCTATATCCTTACCTGATTTTATTGCAGCTATGGTAGGCTCTATACCCCTCATTCCCACTACCGCACTCAGTACAATATCCGCCTCGGATATCGAAGCCGCAGTTATAAGCCCCTCTTTTCCAAAACCTGTTTCCAAACTTTTATCCTTAAGTTCTTTTTTTAATTCAAGGCTTAACTTTTCATCAGCCACCGACACAAACTTAGGCTTAAATTCTTCTATCTGCTTTTTTAAGAGTTCGATATTGTTACCTGCTGCAAGCGCAACAACTTCTATATCCTTATTATATCTTATTATATCAAGAGCCTGTGTTCCTATAGAGCCTGTAGAGCCCAGTATGCTTATCTTTCTCATTATTTACTCCTTATATTCTTGAAAGAAACATTATTACAAAAAATATGACCGGAGCCGTAAAAAGTATGCTGTCCACCCTGTCAAGTATTCCGCCATGCCCCGGTATAAGATTGCCGTAATCTTTTATTTCCTGATTTCTTTTTATTCCGGATGCAGCAAAATCTCCGATTTGGGACAGTACCGAAGCTGCAGTACAGGCAACGGTACACACTGCCTCTATATATCTTATAGGCTCGACATAGCTTTTAAATACAAGTCCGAATATATAGCCCATTATAGCCGCACCCAAGACTCCTCCAAGACAGCCTTCTACAGACTTTTTGGGGCTCAGTTTGGGTGCTATCTTATGCCTTCCTATAAGCATACCTACAGAATAGGCACAGACATCGCTTCCCCAGCTTGATATGAATACAAGCCATATAAGATACTCGCCATGCCTTAATGCCCTTATTTTATATAAAAATGAAAACATCACAGGTATGTATATTAAAGTAAATATGATTTTTACCACTTCATTTATATTGTATTTCGGAAAGGTAAATACATATATAGCCAAAAGTATTAATATAGCAATAGTTATAAATATTCCTATGTATTCGTCAACATTAAAAAGTACCAAAAAATAATAAAATACGGACAATACATAACTTACATAACTTAGAGCGCTGCCTTTCATGCCGAAAGCCTTATATAGCTCATACATAGCTATACCTGAAAGTAAAATACTTGCAAACCATAAGGGCACAGTTCCGAAAGCAACTATACCTATGGCTATTAAGAGTACTATGATACCGCTTATAAGTCTTGTAATAAACATTATCTTCCACCGAATCTTCTTTCCCTTTTATTGTAGTCTACTATAGCCTTTAACAGCTCTCTTTTATTAAAATCCGGCCACAATACATCTGTGATATAAATTTCCGAATATGCTATCTGCCATAGTAAAAAGTTGGATATCCTAAGCTCACCGCTCGTTCTTATTAAAAGATCCGGATCGGGAATATCTGCCGTATCAAGGTATGAACTTATAGTACATTCCTCTATATCCGAAATATCCAGATCATCATGCTTATAGGTGGAGGCTATCCTTTTTACCGCTCTTACAAGCTCATCTCTTCCGCCATAATTTACCGCAAAGATAAAGGTCATTCCGGTATTTGCCTTAGTGCTTTCTACAAGTCTGTCAATACCCTCAACTATGTCTTTATCAAATCTTGATTTATCCCCTATCATTTTAACTTTTACATTATTATCATTGGCAACCTTAATAAGTTTAACCATATAAAATCTGAAAAGCTTCATCAGAGCCGATACTTCCTGCTCACTTCTTTTCCAGTTCTCGGTTGAAAAACCGTATACCGTCAAATAATCAAGACCTATTCTTGCCGCATCCTCAACTATCTGCTCAAGAGTCTCGCAGCCTGCCTTATGCCCCATGGCTCTTGGCAGTTTCCTCTTAGCTGCCCAGCGTCCGTTGCCGTCAAGTATTATGGCAACATGACTTGGAACTACTAAGCCTCTTGATTTCAAATCTTCATTTAGTAGCTCTTTGACTTCTTTCACATATAAATCATCCAAGATTTTTGACATAATTTCCCCCCATGTTCTACATATGTGTAGATAATAAAAGTATAAAGGGTATTCTAAAAGTACAGGAAACTAAGGCACATTATCTTGTACAGGCTATGTGCTTAATCTCTTTGCATACTCTCAAAACACCCTTGCTGATAGAAGTTACAATATACTGTATACCTTCATACTCTAAACTTTCATGATTTCCTTCGTCTTGGCATCAACCAAACCGTCTATTTTTTCTATAGACTTATCCGTAGCTTTTTGCACCTTATCATCAAACTTTTTCATTTCATCTTCACTGATCTCACCGGCTTTTTCGGCTTTCTTGATCAGTTCTATAGCATCTCTTCTGATATTTCTTACCGCAACCTTAGCAGCCTCGCCCTTTTTCTTTATATCCTTTGCAAGCTCATGTCTTCTTTCTTCTGTAAGTTCAGGAAATACAAGTCTTATAACACTTCCGTCATTAGTCGGATGTATACCTAAATCAGACATGTTGATGGCTTTTTCTATTTCTTTAAGTAAAGCCTTCTCCCAAGGCTGTATAACTATCATTCTTGCCTCAGGCACCGAGATATTGCCAAGCTGTTGCAATGGTGTGGGAGTTCCGTAATAGTCTACTTTAATCTTATCCAATACATGTGGATTGGCTCTTCCTGCCCTTATAGTAACAAACTCTTCCTGTAGAACATCTATAGATTTACCCATTTTTTCTTCATGTAACTTTATCTTGTCCTGCATATAGTCCTCTCTTTTACACACTTACTATGGTACCGTTGATCTTACCCTTAAGTGCATTTGCTATAGAATTTTTTTCATTTAAATCAAATATTGCCAAGCCGATCTTATTTTCCATACACATTACCGAAGCGGTAAGGTCAACAACTGCAAGCCTTTTTTCTATAACCTCGGATATATGTATGTTGTCATACCTTTTTGCATCCTTATTAAGCTTAGGATCGGAGTCATACACTCCGTCTATAGACTTGGCAAGCAGTATTATATCAGCCTCCAATTCTATAGCCTTCAGTACTATACCCGTATCCGTTGAAAAATACGGATGACCGGTTCCCGCTCCGAAGAATACTACCTTGCCTTCGGAAAATGCTTTGTTTGCCCTGTCCTTAGAAAATTGCTCCGTCATGGTTCCGCAAATAATGGGTGTAAATATTTCGGTATCAAGTCCCTCGCTTCTGAAAACCTCAGATACATATATGCAGTTCATAATCGTTGCAAGCATACCTATCTGGTCAGCCTTGGTTCTGTCTATTCTCTCGGAAGTTCTTCCACGCCAATAGTTTCCGCCGCCTATGACTATACCTATATCTACGTTCTCATTCTTTGCTTCTTTTATCTGCAAAGCAATTTCTCTTATCTTAGCTTCATCATAACCTCTTGAGCCTTCAAGTGATAATGCCTCTCCGCTAAGTTTTAACATAACTCTTTTCACTGATTTACCCCTCTGCTTATAAACTCAACTAAGGAAGGTGTAGCTATCCTTAAAATAACTTTAAGTCGATTTATTATAGCATATATATAGATGTTTGAAAAGACGCTATAAAAAGTATAGTATTTATAAATATACAATATAGATCCTCCGGGTCGTTCACCGCTTCGCTTATACTTCAATACCGCAATTTATTAAAGGATATTTATCTATATTTACCACCGAAAGAGATACTTTTTATATTACAAAATCCTATACTAATCGATAACGCTCATACCTGTATACAGTTTATAATATCTTCCCTTTTGGCTAAGCAGCTCTTCATGGCTGCCTCTTTCTATTATCCGACCATGCTCCAAAACCATAATACAATCGGAATTTCTTATAGTCGAAAGTCTATGTGCTATTACAAAGGTCGTTCTTCCCGACATAAGCGCATCCATACCTCTTTGCACAAGCTTTTCGGTATGGGTATCTATGGAAGAGGTCGCCTCGTCAAGTATAAGTACCGGCGGATCTGCCACAGCCGCTCTGGCTATTGCCAAAAGCTGCCTTTGCCCTTGAGAAAGTGAACCTCCATCTGCACTGATTACCGTATCATAGGAGTTTGGAAGTCTTTCTATAAAGCCGTGTGCATTGGCAAGTCTTGCCGCTCCTATACACTCTTCATCACTTGCCGAAGGTCTTCCGTATCTTATATTATCCATGACCGTACCGGTAAAAAGATGTGTATCCTGAAGCACTATACCCAGACTCTTTCTAAGATCGGATTTTTTAATATCTTTTATCTTTATTCCGTCATATATGATATTACCCTTGTCTATATCATAGAACCTGTTTAACAGGTTGGTAATAGTGGTTTTACCTGCACCTGTAGAGCCTACAAAGGCAATTTTTTGAGCAGGTTTTGCGTAAAGGTTTATATCGTGAAGTATGGTATGACCTTCCACATAAGAAAAGTCCACATCTTCGAATTTTATATCTCCCTTAACCTCAACATACTCTTTGTCACCCTTTTTCCATGCCCACATACCCGATCTGTCGGCGGTTTCTTCCAAAGCACCGTCTTTATGTACCACATTTACCAGACTTATATCTCCGCCGGCATCCTCAGGCTGTGCATATAAGAGGTTTCCAAGTCTTGATACGCCTGCCGAAGCCATTATAATGGCATTGACCTGCTGACCGACTTGAGAAAGCGGCTGGGTAAAGCTTTGTACCAAAGCAAGGAAGGTAACTATCTCTCCGACAGTAATATTCATATAGCCCTTTACAGAAGCTACTGAGGCTGCTATGGCAATTATTACATAAGAAAATTTGCCCAGTTGATTTATGATCGGCATAAGTATATTTGCATAAGAATTTGCCTTACTTGCACTTTGTCTAAGCTTTTCATTAATTAAAAGGAAGTCCTTTTCTACCGCCTCTTCATGGCAAAACACCTTTATTACCTTTTGCCCGCTCATCATCTCTTCTATATAAGCATTGATCTCACCTATCTGAGTTTGCTGGCGTACAAAGTGTTTCATTGATATGGAAGCCGACTTATTGCTTATAAACATAATTATAAGTATCATTCCAAGACTTAGGAAGGTAAGCGGCACATTAAGTATAAGCATGGTTATAAACACACTTATAAGACTTATTATAGAGCTTAATATATTAGGCAGGGACACTCCTATAAACTGCCTTAAGGTATCCACATCATTGGTATATATTGACATGGTATCTCCGTAAGGGTGTGTATCAAAGTATGATACGGAAAGCCTTTGCATATGGGAAAAAAGTTCTTCTCTTATTCCCCTCATAGTTCCCTGACCAATCTTTACCATGGTAGTACTTTGCACATAAGAAGCTATTACTCCTACGGCACATACAAAGCTCAGTCTTACTATAGCCTTATCAAGATTTGAAAAGTCCTTTTGACCGCTTTGCAGAAGCGGTGTAATGTAATCATCTATAAGAGCTTTAAAAAATGTTGTTCCGATCAGGGTGGTAACAGCTACAATTACAATACATACAAGCACTGCAAATATCTGTATAGGATATCCTTTTTTTATTCTTTGAATTACCCAAAATAAATTCAGTTTCTTTTCATCCTTTGACTTTGATAAATTATTCATGTCCTACCTCCGCATTATCAAAATCCGCCGAACTTTCAAGCTGTATATTGACTATATCCGCATAGATATCATTATTCTTAAGCAGATTATCATGTGTATCGAAGGCGTCTACCCTTCCGTCCTTTAATACAATGATCCTGTCCGCATCTTTTATAGAAGATATCCTTTGTGCTATTATTATTTTGGTACAATTTTTAAGATTATTCTTAAATCCTTGTCTTATCTTCTCATCCGTTGCAGTATCTACCGCACTGGTAGAATCATCAAGTATAAGTATCTTAGGGGATTTAAGCAAGGCTCTGGCTATACAAAGCCTTTGTCTTTGACCTCCCGAAAGGTTGGCACCTCCTTGCTCAAGCCATGTATCATAGCCTTTTTCAAATCCGTTTATAAATTCATCGGCACAGGCTATCTGACAGGCTTTTTTACATTCTTCAAGGCTTGCATCTTCCTTACCCCATCTTAGGTTTTCAAGTATACTTCCTGAGAAAAGTACATTCTTTTGCAGTACTACACTGACCTTATTTCTAAGCTCTTCCAAGTCATAATCTCTTACATCTATACCGCCCACTTTAATATCTCCGCCGGTAACATCATATAGTCTGCTTATCAAAGATATAAGCGTACTTTTGGCACTTCCCGTACCGCCTATAATACCTATGGTCTCTCCTTCTTTTATGTGCAGATCTATATCTTCAAGCACGGGTTTTCCCTTTCCCCGGGCATAGGAAAAATACACATGGTTAAAGTCTATGCTGCCTTCTTTTACTTCTTTTACAGCAGCTTCCTTACTCACAATATCCGGCTTTTCTTCTATAATCTCGGCTATTCTTCTGGCGCTTGCCTCCGACATAGCCACCATAACCGAAATAAAAGAAAGAAATAAAAGACTGGTAAGCATGGTCATTATATAGGTAAATAATGAAGTAAGCTCTCCGGTACTTAACTCATTATTAACTATAAGTCTTGCGCCGAAGTATGAAAGGGCTATTATAGCCGCAAATATACACAGATACATTGCAGGGTTGATTTTTGCCACATAATTTTCAGCCCTTACCGCAAGATCATATATAATTCCTATAGATTTCTCAAACTTGGAAATCTCCTTATCTTCCTGCACAAAGGATTTAACCACCCTTATACCTCTGATATTTTCCTGTATGTTGGCATTAAGTTCATCATACTTTCTGAAAACCTCTCCAAAAGCCTTACCTGCCTTTTTGATCACAAGCCCCAGTACGATTCCGAGAGCTATTAATGATACTAAAAATATTATTGATAGCTTGGGGCTTATAATAATCGCCATGATCATGGAGAAAAACATTAAAGCCGGTGCTCTCATCATCATTCTTATAACCATCTGATAGGAATTTTGTATGTTTGAAACATCGGTTGTAAGCCTTGTGATAAGACCCGAGGTTGAATATCTGTCTATGTTTGAAAAAGAAAATTTTTGTATATTGATAAACATTGCAGCCCTTAGATTGGCTGCAAAACCTGATGATGCCCTTGCTCCGTAAATTCCTGACATAATTCCGCAAATAAGTCCCAAAAGAGCCAAGGCAACCAAAATCATTCCATAATGAATTACCTTTGATATATCCGATTTTTGTATACCCAAGTCTATGATCTTTATCATGGTATAGGGTATCATAGTCTCAAGCAATACCTCAAGTAAGGTAAATGTGGTACAAATCACCGACTCCACCTTATATTTGCCGAGCTGTTTAAATAATGTTTTAAGCATTTGCTAACCTCTTTATATCTGAATCGACCTTATGCACTATCCCCTCCCAAGAGTGTTCCCTTATCATTTCCATAATTTCTTCGGATACCGTCTCTTTGCTTTTAATACTTTCTATTTGTGAGGATATTTCTTTAACCAGATCTTTTATAAATTTGGGCTTATCCTCCTCAACAGCCTTATCCACATCATAAAGCCTCGGAAGACTAACATACTTAATAAGTCCTGAATTATTTATTTTTTCACCTAAAAGATAGATAAGTCCCTCTATAGGAGTGGTAACAACCCTCATACCGCAGGCAAGGGCTTCTATATTGACAAGTCCCAGACCCTCGTAATATGACGGCAGCACAAAAATATCCATAGACCTCATAAAATCTGCCAATTTATTTTGCGGCATGGTTGAATGTATATGCATATTAGTAGCATATTCGCTAAGCTTTGAAAGCTCCTCTTTCTGCTCTTTATCACAGTTTCCCACTATATGAAATTCCAAACCTTCATACTTTTCATTGAGTTTCGGAAATGCCTGTACAAGCTCATAAATCCCCTTGGAAGGTGATATCTTACCCACATAAAGAAGCCTTATAATATCATCCTCTTTTTTAGTGTCGCTTTGATAAAAAATATCCTGCCTGAAACCTCCGCCATATACTTTAAGTCTGTCTTTATCTATGCCTATTTTATTTACTATACTGTCGGCATCATTTAATGACACACAGATGCACTCGTCTGCTTCTTTTATGTGCGGCATATATTTTTCTAAAATCCAAGGATTTTTCATAAGCTGTCTTACATCGGTGCTGTGGGATAAAGTTATAATCTTTTTATCAGCAAAAACTTCACATACTAAAGAACTTAAAATAAAAACATGGTGAGCTATGATAATATCGGGATCAAAGTCCTCTTTTATATGCAGTAACTTTTCTTTAAAGTTATTGATCCACACTTCATAATCATGCTCACTCATTTTAGAATATACAGTAGAATCATAGGGCATTTCATCACTCATTCCGGCTATGGGAAAGGGTATGTTTTTAGACTTGAACTTAAGTTCGTATTTTTTTATGTTGTCAGCCGAATCAAAACTAAAATCATCCTGTACCGCATATAAAGCCGCATTTTCATGTCCTAACTTATTAAGCCCCTCTATTAACACTGAAAAATAGATACCGCTGCCGGTCATGGCCGGCAGCTGTGCCAAGGTATGCAGTATCTTCATAAGCCAAGCTCCTTATTAACTTACAAAATCTGCACAAACACGATTTTCAACATATGGCTTTATAAAGGTTTCCGCAACGTGTACGTGCTTAGGGTTTTTGGCATAACTGTGTAAATCTTCCATACTTTCAAATTCACTTACTAAAATTACATCATGTGTACTGCCCTCTTCCAAGTCCGTATAGAACACCAAAGACTTAATTTCCTTTATTTCTTTGCTTAAAGCTTCCAGATTTTCCTTCATTGCCTTCTTTATATCAGAATTATTATGCTCTTCTTTAACCTTCCACATTACTATATGCTTTACCATAAAAACCTCCATCTTTTATAAACAATTATCTTAAAAAGTTATAGTTTAAAGGCTGTCGCAACATTTATACGACAGCCTTTTTTATTATACACCCATTTGCTTTGCTACTTCTGCAGCGAAGTCCTCACTCTTCTTCTCAAGTCCTTCACCTGTTTCAAAACGAATAAATCCTTTTATCTTTATATTAGCTGAATTTGCCTTAGCAACTTCTTCCACATACTGAGCCACACTCTGCTTTCCGTCCTCAGCCCTTACATAGGTCTGATCAAGCAAGCATATTTCCTTAAGCTCTTTTTTAATACGTCCGTTTACCATACTTTCGATAACATTATCCGGTTTACTTGCTTCCTTAGGATCGTTCTGAATCTGTGCAAGAAGTATTTCCTTCTCCTTTGCTATATAATCAGCACTAACCTCGGTTGAAGAAGTATATAAAGGCTTAAGAGCCGCTACCTGCATAGCAATATTCTTGCCCATTTCAGTTATAGCATCTGACTTCTTGTCGGTTTCTACATCTATAAGAACTCCGATCTTACCGCCTGCATGTATGTAAGATACTACAAGTCCGTTCTCCTCATGAATCTTCTCAAAACGACGAATATTCATGTTCTCTCCGATTATTGATATCATGCTTGAAAGCTTCTCTTTTACTGTAAGACTTTCATCAAGTAACCACTTTTCATCTAAAAATGCTTCCATATCGGTTGCCTTAGACTCAAGTGCCTGCTTTGCAACTTCCGCAACATAAGACTTGAATGTATCATTCTTTGCTACGAAGTCGGTCTCCGCATTAACCTCAACGATAACGGCATCATGTCCACACTCACATACAAGTGTCTCTACGATACCTTCGGCAGCTATACGTCCTGCCTTCTTAACCGCTCCGGCTAAGCCCTTTTCTCTTAAAAATTCAATTGCCTTATCTATATCTCCTGAAGTCTCCTGAAGCGCCTTCTTACAATCCATCATACCTGCACCGGTAATCTCTCTAAGCTCTTTAACCAGTGCTGCTGTAACCTCTGCCATTGACCTACCTCCCAATATTTAATTTATATTAACTTTCTGATTATTCTTCTGTCTGCTCTGCTGCTTCAAGCTCTGCATCTGCCGCCTGTGACTCAAGCTCTTCTGTGCTTGCCGCACCCTGATTAGCCTCTATAACCGCATCTGCCATGCTTGAAACTATAAGTCTTACCGCTCTTATAGCATCATCATTTCCCGGAATTATGTAATCAAGTTCTTCGGGATCTGAGTTTGTATCAGCTATACCTATAAGCTTTATACCGAGTGTATGAGCTTCCTGTACGCAAATTCTTTCTTTCTTAGGATCTACTACGAATATAGCATCCGGAAGCTTCTTCATATCCTTGATACCGCCTAAGTTCTTCTCAAGCTTCTCCCACTCTTTCTTAAGCTGGATAACTTCTTTTTTAGGAAGTACATCAAAGGTTCCGTCCTGACTCATCTCTTCAATCTTTTGTAATCTCTTAATACGAAGCTGAATTGTCTTGAAATTGGTAAGCATACCGCCAAGCCATCTCTCGTTAACATAGTACATACCGCAACGCTGTGCCTCTTCCTTGATAGCATCCTGAGCCTGCTTCTTAGTACCTACGAAAAGTATACTTCCGCCTTCAGCCACTACATCTGCTATAGCCTTGTATGCGGTGTCAACCATACCCACACTCTTTTGTAGGTCTATGATATGGATACCGTTTCTCTCGGTGTAAATATATGGAGCCATCTTAGGGTTCCATCTTCTGGTTTGATGTCCGAAATGAACACCGGCTTCTAACAATTGCTTCATTGATATAACGCTCATATTTTTTCTCCTTTTGGTTATACTTCCGCCTATCTTAAATATGGGAGTACTCTTTAAGCACCTCTCCCATAAAGGATAAACGTGTTTTTTAACTGCATTATTGTACTATAAAAAAATATATATTTCAATAG
>CAJPUK010000033.1 GCA_905373785.1 uncultured Johnsonella sp.
TATAGAAAAGGGAATTTATGAGCAAATACTTGAAGAGCCGGATAAGGTAATATCATGTACGGTAGCAGAGCTTGCGGACAGATACGGAACAGATATAGAGACTATTACAGGTTTTTTGGATGGTATCAATGATTCGCTTAAGGAGACTAATCCTATAGAGACTATGGAAGAAAGCACTCCTGTTAAGATAGAAATAGATCCGGAAAAACTCTACTATAACATGGTAGAGGCAAAGGCTGACTGGTTATATAACTTGCCTCAGTGGGATAAGATACTTAATGAGGGAAGAAGGAAAGAGCTTTATAAAGAGCAGAAGAAGAGCGGAACTGTAGTAAAGGGTAGGAAAATAGGGCGTAATGAGTCTTGTCCCTGCGGAAGCGGAAAGAAATATAAGCACTGCTGCGGAAAGAATTAGTACAGGGAATCTTGTAAAATTAAAAATATGCAATTAACAAAATAGGCTGTATCAAAACAATATCAGTTTTGTAACAGCCTTTTGTGAACTGCCCGTTGTCTAAGGCTACAAAACTTACTGTAAGTTTTGCAGCAGAGCTCTTAACAGACATTAATTCGGGTAGTTGTTCCTATCTTGATGACAGTACAAATAATTTACTACTTTTGGCAACCCTACCCCACCGTATAAAGTCGGCGGGACTACGGTTGCTTTATTCAAAAGAAAATCTTTTATACGGAAAGGCGAACAATGAGTATATACACAGGATTTGCAAGTGTTTATGATGTATTTATGGATGATATACCCTATAAAGCTTGGGCTTTGGATATAGAAAAAATATTAAAAGAATACGGTATAAGCAAGGGCATAGTTGCGGAACTGGGTTGCGGAACCGGTAGTCTTACACAGGAGTTGGCTGCACTGGGCTTTGATATGATAGGAATAGACAGCTCCTATGATATGCTCGATATAGCCATGTCTAAAAGGGATGAAAACGGGCAGGATATCTTATATCTTTGTCAGGATATAAGAAGCTTTGAATTGTACGGTACCTGCGCAGCTATAGTAAGCCGCTGTGATACCTTTAACTATATATTGGAATTTGAAGACCTCGTAAATTCATTTAAACTGGTCAATAATTACTTGGACCCGAAGGGACTTTTTATATTTGACTTAAACAGCATTTATAAATACAAAGAAATATTGGCGGACAATACTATAGCGGAAAACAGGGAAAATGAAAGCTTTATATGGGAAAATTATTATGATGCTGAGGCTAAGTTAAACAGCTATGAACTAAGCGTATTTGTAAAAGAAGAAGACGATAAATACTTAAAATATGAAGAACAGCATATTCAAAGAGCATACAGTCTTGATGAGATAAAGGCTGCATTAAAAGAAGCCGGACTTGAGTTTTTATCGGTGTCGGATGCAGACAGCAAAAAAGAAGCGGACGAGTTTACGCAAAGATATCTGATAGTTGCCAAAGAGTCAGGTAAGTAAAGATATGGAAAGGAAGAAAATGTCAGATTATATAATTAAAGCAACGGCAGGAAAGGGAAGTGTCAGAGCCTTTGCCTGTCTTAGTACCAATACTTGTGAGGAAGCAAGGAAGGCACATAATACCTCTCCGGTAGTAAGTGCGGCACTTGGAAGGATGCTTAGTGCCGGCCTTATGATGGGTTCTATGATGAAGAATGATAAAGATTTAACAACCCTTAAAATAGAAGGCAGCGGTCCTATGAAGGGTGTACTTGTTACTGCTGACAATAAAGGAGGGGTCAAGGGCTATCCTTTTAATCCCCTGGTTATAATTCCTCCAAACAGCAAGGGAAAGCTTGATGTGGCTGAGGCTATAGGAGTCGGAATACTTACAGTTATATCCGATATAGGCTTAAAAGAACCATATGTAGGGCAGGTAGAGCTTATATCCGGAGAGATAGCGGAAGATATAGCCTATTACTATGCAAGCAGTGAGCAGGTTCCGTCTGCGGTAGCACTGGGAGTACTTATGAATAAGGACAATACCGTAAAGGCGGCAGGAGGATTTATTATACAGTTAATGCCGGGAGCGGATGAAGAAGTTATAGAAAAAATAGAAGAAAAAATAGGAAGTATAGCACCTGTAACGACTCTTATATCCGAAGGTAAAAGTCCTGAAGACATACTTGAGCTTATACTTGGAGACCTTAACCTTGAAATCAATGAAAAAATAGAGGCGGGCTTTAGATGTAATTGCAGCAGAGAAAGAATAGAAAAGGCTTTGATAAGTATAGGAAGAAAAGAGCTTGAAACTATGGTAAGTGAAAATAAACCCATAGAGGTAGGCTGCCATTTTTGTAATAAAAAGTACAATTTTAATGTAAATGATATAGAGCAGATATTAGAGGAAGTAAAGTCCAAATAAGTGGTAGGTATATATATGCATAACATTATGAATTAAGGCTTGCTGTTAAGCAGAATAGTAAGCATATATTTATCAGATCGGTTTTGTCATTTATCTTCGTTAAATTTTTTGATTTCCGGTACAGGTTTAACAGTATTTTTGGCGAAGATATATGATATCTGAGTTGTAACCGGGCAATTCGAATTTTATCAAAATAACTATTAAAGGGTAGGTTGGAAGGTGTTAAAGGGTATTCATAATTTAGATATAAAATATATTAAAAATGCCTACAAGCATTTTATGACTATTAACGAGCATAAAATTACGGTAATGGATCTTTGTTTTAAGGTAGGTCTTGTAAAGCAGGCTTTTTTACATGACCTTAGCAAATACAGTCCGGAGGAATTTGCCTGCGGTATAAAGTATTACCAAGGTGTAAGAAGTCCCAATGCGGCTCAAAGACAGGAAAAAGGTTTTTCTGCGGCATGGTTACATCATAAAGGAAGAAATAAGCATCATTTTGAGTATTGGATAGACTACTCCATAACAAGGGGAGAGGGGCTGATAGGAATGAAGATGCCTCTTAGATATGTACTTGAGATGGTGTGCGACAGAATAGCGGCTTCCAAGGTTTATAATAAAGGGCATTATACTACGGATATACCATGGGAGTATTATAATAAAAGTCGCATACCGGATAAAGATATGCACAAGGATACAAGGGCTTTACTTGAAAAGCTGCTTATCATGAATAAAGATAAGGGAGAAAAGTATATGCTTGCATATATGAGGTGGCTTTTAAAGCATCCTGATGTTTATGAAGCTAATTGATAAAGTATAAAAATACAATAATAATTGCCTTTAAAAATCCGGCAGCGGATATCGTAAAATATTTAACTAAAACCGTGAGGAGGTAGGGATGAGAACTATAAAAGAAAGAGATATTTTAAGTATTGCACCCAATGCAAGTGCTGTGAACAATGCGAAAAAAATCTCCTCAGGCTCTCAATTTGTTAGAAGATTAAGGTCTGAGGATGACAGTTTTTATATGGGAGAGTGCAAGGGAAGCGGAAAGTCCAACTATATAGTCTCAGCAGATTATATAGAGGAAGAAAATCCGGTATTCAGATGCAGTTGCCCCAGCAGACAGCTTCCATGTAAGCACAGCATAGCTTTATTATATGAGATGTTAAATCAAAAAGAATTTGAAGTTACGGATATACCCGAGGATATACTGGAAAAAAGAAAGAAAAAAGAGGCAAGAGAAGCTAAAAAGCAGGAGACTAAGGAGACGGGAGCAGATAAGCCGGCTAAGAAGAAAAGCCCCGCAAGCAAGGCGGCAGCTAAGAAAAAGACAAGTAAGCAACTTGAAGGTCTGGCAGTTTTAAGGAAGATGGTAAATGAGCTTTTGCTTTCGGGACTCTCAACCATGGGTTCAATATCATTAAAATCTTACAAAGACCTTGTTAAACAGCTTGGAGATTACTACCTAAGCGGAGCACAAACCTACTTTACCGAACTGGTACTTGAGATAGAAAAGTATCAAAAAGACAGCGACAGTATACATTACAAAAATTCAATAGAGGTGCTTAAAAGACTTCGTGCCTTGGAAAAAAAGGCAACGAAATATCTTGAGGAAAAACTTGATTCCGACAATTTGGAGATAGACGATAACACCCTGTACGAGGATCTCGGAGGTATATTAAAGCTTGATGACCTTGACCGCATGGGACTTACAAAGGAAAATGCAGACTTAGTGCAATTAAGTTTCAGAGAAGTTTACAATGAGTCAAGAAAAGAATTTATAGATGTTGCATATTGGATAGACCTTGAATCGGGTGAAATATCCTACAGCCTAAACTACAGACCCGTAAAAGCACTCAAATACATAAAAAAAGAAGACTCCTGCTTTGACATACTTGAAGTTAAAAAACTCTACTATTACCCGGGAAGTCTTAACAAAAGAATAAGGTGGGATACTTCTGTACTAAAAGACAGAGATGCTAAAACGCTTAAAGTAATTAAATCAAAGGCATATAACAGTATAAAAGAGGCTGTAAAGGCTGCAAAGGCAGAGCTTAAAAATATCTTATCCGAATCTTCCTACGGCTTTTTAATTAATTATGAGAGTATATGTGAACTTGAGAATGAAAAAGGCAGAGTGTGGGTTATTAAAGATAGGGAAGGGGATAAGTTAGAGCTTAAAAATCCGGATAATATAGACACTGTAGAGCTGATAAAGTTTATGGACTATGAGGAAGTAAGGAAGGACGGCGCTATCTTCGGTAAGATATATTATAGCGTAGAGGACAGAAAGCTATATATGGAGCCTTGCAGTATAATTACAGATAATAATATTATCAGTTTGGAATATTAGTAGGGGAGGAATTGTCATGAACTTAAATGTAATACATGAATTAAGGGATAGACTGGAAAGTATTTCCATAGCAGGGCTTGGCCTTATAAAAGAAGATTTCAGGCTTAAGAGAAATATTGAAAAGCTTGAAGAATACGTAAGTATAGCACCGGTATTTAAGCAAATACATGAGCTGGCTAAAAAATTGCAAAGCGATGAATGTACTCAAAAAGCGGATGTGCTTTTGGATCTGATAGCCCTTACGGATGCACTTTTATGCACACAGGCAAGTTACTGCACTGAGGGTGAGGAAGTAAAGAAGAGTGAATTATCTAAAGAGGCATTTTTATATCAGGACATACCCTACAGCAGATTAAAGCCCATAATTGAAAGTTTTATGGGAAGCGGCAGCGGAAGATATGCAGTTATCAGGGATAATTTAGAGGCAAGTCCTGAGCTTTTCAAGGATATACGCATAAAAAGGCTTATGATAAAAGCTCTTGGCGACAGTTATGCGGAGCTTGCACAGTTGGTAGAAACAAAGCTTTACGATGAAGATAAGTCTATAGTTCCTATTCTAAAAAAAGACTTTGATAAAGAAGGCTCCAAGGAGATGGTAAGAAGAGTCAGAATCATCGCACATATCATGAAGGAGGAGGATAATGACTTTTACATAAGTCTTCTTGAGGGCAGCTCCAAGGAGATAAAAGAAGAGGCTATAAGGGCGCTTAGGTTTGATAAGTCCAATGTAGACTTGCTTTTAGATCTGGCAAAGACTGAAAAGGGTAAGCTTAAGGAAGCGGTTAATGAGTCCATATCCCACATGAGCGGTAAAAAGGTTATAGAATACTGGACTAAGCTTTCGGCAAGTAAAGCTGTAGAAGCCGCAAAAAATCTTGTAAATCAGACAAGTGACTGGGCAGCGGATATAGTGGCTGATATGATAGAAAAATTTTTAGAAAAAAACGACCTTGAAAATGCAAAAACCAAGGAAGAGCAGCAAAAGATAAAAAATGATCTGGCTGTGATTTGGAGAGCCGGAGTTTTTAAAAAGTCAAAGAGGATAGAAGCTCTTTATGATAAGGTATATAAGCTCGTGCCGGAGCAGGTAGTAGAGTCTTTGGTGCTGCAAATATATAAAAAGCCGAGTGAGTATCTGTATGGGCTTTCAAAGGAGCTTTATAAAAGACACGGCAAGGACTTCTTAAAACCGCTTTTCATTTCAGCATTGTTTTTTGAAAGCAAGGAAAGCTTATACGATGAGTACCATAAGCATCTGGAAGAAATCAAGAAGAGTAATATATCAAATAATACAGTACTCAATGAGCTTATGAAGATGGCTTATGATGAGGATAAGAAAAAGTATATATACATGAACTATATGTATAGTAACATGTATCCTTATTATAGAAGCTATGATCGTAATTCGGGAAGCCATGTAATAGAAGCCGGTTTTGATGAAAGATGGTATAAGACTTTATTTGATTTATATGACAAGTACGGAAGTGCTTACAAAACATATTACAGCAGGTATTCCAATCCGTTCAGTGAATTTTTGGCAAAAATCTATAATCCTGATTTGGGACTGGATGAGATGTACGGAGAGCATTTTTATAACAATATTAAAAATATAGGCCCCACAACTGCGGATATTCAAATGTTACAAAAATGTAACTGGACTTATTATGAAGGTATTTTTGATAAGGCGGAATCCAACTATGTTATAAGAAATATACTTAACAATATAGAGTTTGATAAGGACTTTGTTATAAAGCAGCTTGACAGGCTTATATCAGATAAGAGTATAAATAAAAAGATCAATCTAAAAACCCTAAAAGAATGGAAGGAGCAGCTGGAGGGTGGTATGTCCTATGATATGCTGTCATATTAAAATTATGAAAAAGACAAAAACTAAAGAAGAACAAATACAAAGACTGCCGGTAGAGGAGTTATTTAAAAAAGAGATAGATGCACTGATAGAAAATGAAAAATACCCCATACCCACAGGTTGGAGGATGTCTCCAAGGTCTGTACTTACCTATATATGCGGAGGTAAAGTAGGTGATATAGAGATAGTGCCCAAGTACATAGGGCATCAAAGACTGGTGGAAATAGCTATATCAACTCTTGTTACGGACAGAGCCTTACTTTTAATAGGAGAGCCGGGAACTGCGAAGTCTTGGCTTTCAGAGCATCTTACCGCTGCCATTAACGGTAATTCCACAAGGGTTATACAAGGAACTGCCGGAACTACCGAAGAGCAGATAAGATACTCATGGAACTATGCCATGCTTATAGCTAACGGACCAAGCAAAGAAGCCATGCTTCCAAGCCCCATATACAGGGCTATGGAAGAGGGGGCTATAGCAAGAGTTGAGGAGATTTCAAGATGTGCCTTGGAAGTACAGGACAGCCTTATATCATTATTATCCGAAAAAAGACTTGCCGTACCGGAGCTTGGTATAGATATACCGGCTCAAAAAGGCTTTTCGGTTATAGCCACTGCCAATACCAGAGATAAGGGCGTAAATGATATGTCAGCCGCATTAAAAAGAAGGTTTAATATAGTAGTGCTGCCGTCACCGGCAAGTCTTGAGGCGGAGATGGAGGTAGTAAGAACCAGAATACATCAGCTTTCAAAGAACCTTGACCTTAATGCGAAGTTGCCGGAAGAAGATGTGATAGAAAAGGTTTGTACTATATTCAGAGAGCTCAGATCGGGGCTTAGTCTTGACGGCAAACAAAAACTTAAAACGACCTCAGGTGTGCTTTCCACAGCGGAGGCTATTTCCTTACTTGCAAACAGTATGGCACTTGCAGGAAGTTTTGGTGACGGAAGTATAAGTGATTACGACTTGGCAGCCGGGCTTCAGGGAGCTATAGTCAAGGAAGACAACAAGGATTCCAAGGTGTGGGAAGAGTACCTTGAGAATATTATGAAAAAGAGAGGCTCCTCATGGCTGCCTTTATACAAAGAATGTAGAGAGCTTAACGGGTAGGAATTTATACTTAACAGTTTGAGCATGAAAACTATTTGCTACATCTGATAAATTTTTGTTATCGGCTGAGTTTGGCTAAAACTGTTATTTTGTTACAGCTCAGGTAGTCCGGATATATATGTATAATATGTGCTTGAAAGCAAGCTTTCATTTAGCATATTATACATATATATCCACTACCTGAACTGTAACATTATTTTACAAATGATATGCAGATTATAACACAGAGAGAAAAGGATAGAAGATGGATATAAAAACAGACAGGGATCTATATAATCCAAATTCCGAATATGTCCATATATTCGGTGTGAGACATCACTCTCCGGCTGCTGCCATGCACTTGTTAAACTTTTTACATGATGTAAAACCTAAACTTATATTGATAGAAGGACCTTCAGATTTTAATGAGCTTATAAAGGATTTGATGTCCAAGAAGATAAAACCGCCTATGGCAATAATGGCATATACCTTAAAAGCTCCGATAAATACGGTGCTGTATCCTTTTTCGCTATATTCTCCCGAGTACCAAGCCATATGCTTTGCAAGAGACTTCGGCTGTCAGTGTGAGTTTTGTGATCTTCCGTCAAATATAAGCTTAAGTTTGGAAAAAAGAGAAAAAGAAGATGATGAAGGCAGTAAAAAAAGCATAAAAGGAGAGGTTTATAAAAAGCTTGATGAAAGCTCTTTGGATATGGATGACGAAACCTTTTGGGAAAGAGTTATGGAGCAGTCCAAAGATTATAAGGCTTATATGCAAGGTTCCTACATATACGGCAGAAGTCTAAGAGAGCTTACCTTGGAAGGAAATAAGGAAGATGCCTACAATTTGGTAAGAGAAGCCTATATGAGAAAGGTCATAGACTCACATATTAAAAGCGGAACAGCTGCTAAGGATATAGTTGTAATAGTCGGAGCCTACCATATAGCCGGAATAACTCCCGATTTAGAGCCTATGAGCGATAAGGAGCTTAAAAGTCTTAAAAAGATTGAAATTAAAAAGACAATCATGCCCTACTCTTACTTTAGGCTGTCTGAAAGGTCAGGTTACGGTGCCGGCAACCATGCACCGGCTTATTATGAGCTTTTATGGGAAGCCTTGCTTAAAGGAGATGTGGAGCATCATGCATTTTCCTATCTTTCAAGACTTGCCGAAAGTTACAGGGAGTACGGAGGCTTGGTATCCTCCGCACAGGTAATAGAGGCTGTGGAACTTTCATATAACCTTGCCAAGTTACATGATTCAACGATTCCAACACTTAAGGACTTGCGAGATGCGGCTGTAACCTGTATGGCAGAAGGAAGTTTTGCCAATCTTGCCATAGCCTGTGCCAAGGTGGAGATAGGAACGAAAATAGGCTCTATACCCGAGGGGCTTAGTCAAACCTCGATACAGTCGGACTTTTATTCTGAGCTTGGAAGATTAAAACTTGATAAATACAAGTCGCTTACAGCACAGGAATTAAGGCTTGATCTTAGGGAAAATATCAAGGTGAAAAGTGAAAGTTTGGCTTTTATGGATCTTGAGAGATCCTTTTTCCTGCACAGACTTAGAACCTTGGGTATAGATTTTGCAATACTTCAGGGAAATAAGCAGGAGAAGGCTACTTGGTCTGAAGAGTGGCTTTTAAGATGGACACCTGAGGCTGAGATACAGATAGTAGAAGCTGTATTAAAGGGAGATACCATAGAGCAGGCGCTTGCCTTTTTATTAAAAGAAAAGCTTTCGAATGTTTCAAATATCAGGGAAGTTATGTCGGTTATAGAAGAAGCCTACTACTGCGGTATGCCCTCGGCACTGAGCCTTGCGGTTGAAACCTTGCAGGGCATAGCGGTAGATGCGGCTGCTATAGTGGATATAGCGGATACCTTATATAGGATCTCAAACATTTTATCATACGGAGATATAAGAAAGCTTGACAGAAAGCCTCTAGAGCCGATAGTAAGTCAGCTGTTTTTAAGAAGCTGCCTGCTTTTACCGGGGGAGTGCGTATGTGATGAAGCGGCATCGGTAGAAATAGCCAAGGCTATTATGCTGTTACATGAAGTGTCAGTAAAACAGGAGTTTCTTGATATTTCAAGGTGGCACAGAACCTTGGAAGAAATATCAAAAAGAGATGACCTTAATACAAAGCTTTCCGGAATAGCTACAGCTATTTTGATAGAGTTATCAAAGATAAGCGATGAGGAAATGTCGGTTGAGATGCAAAGAAGACTCTCAAGAGGTGTACCTGCAGACCTTGGAGCTAACTGGTTTGAGGGATTGGCTATGAAGAACAGATATTCACTTATAGCAAGACTTTCGATTTGGAGACAACTTGGTGAATATATAGACAGCCTTGACGATGAGGAGTTTAAGAGGGCACTGGTATCACTAAGAAGGGCATTTGCGGACTTTGATCCTGCCCAAAAGCAAAGTATAGCTGAAAATCTTGCAGAGATTTGGGAGTTGAATGCTTTATCGGTGGCGGAAGCTTTGGCTACTACCCTAAATGAAGAAGAAGTGGAAAAGTTAAGCGAGCTGGCGGAATTCGACTTTGGCGATATATAGATACGGGAGATGATATGAGTAATATTAAAGAAGAGGATAAGGAGAATGTTTCCAAAGTAAAAAGGTGGAGGCTGATATTAGGAGAGGCGGTAGAAAAAGACTTTGAAGAAATGTCCGGAGGTATGGATATAGCCCTTAACAAAGATGAGCTTTTGATGGATCAGGCATTGGCTGCTATCTACAATGAAGGCTCTGAGTCCTATCTTGGCAGCAGGGGAGCCGGCAGGGGGAAGTCAAGTCCCCATATAAGCAGATGGCTTGGCGATGTAAGGAATTTATTTGATAAAGATCTGGTAAGAATCATACAGGCTGATGCAATGGAAAGATGCGGCTTAAAGCAACTTATGTTTGAGCCGGAGATCTTGGAAAACTTGGAGCCGGATGTAAATCTTGCAAGTACGATACTTTTACTAAAGGATCAAGTGCCAAAACAAAGTAAGGAAGGTGTCAGAAACTTTATTAAGAAGATAGTTGAAGAAATCAACAAGCTTTTGGAAAGTGATTTAAAAAGAGCGGTCAATGCAAGCATCAATAAAAGACAGCACAGCCCTATTCCTTCCGCTGCGGCACTGGACTTTAATACCACTATAAAAAGAGGTATTAAAAACTATAATCCAAGCTTAAAAAGGATAGTGCCTGAGCATTATTACTTTTTTGACAAGCAGGCTAAGACCGCAGCAAGTAAGTATACAATTATACTTGATATAGACCAAAGCGGCTCCATGGGAGAGTCGGTAATATATTCTTCTATAATGAGTTGTATACTTGCCAGTATGTCGGCTATTAATACAAGGGTGGTTGCCTTTGATACCAATATAGTTGACCTTAGTGAAAAGACCGAGGATCCGGTAGACTTACTTTTCGGTTTTCAGCTTGGAGGCGGTACGGATATTAATAAATCAATAAATTATTGTAAAAAATATATAGAAAACCCTAAAAAGACTATATTTTTCCTGATTTCGGATCTGATGGAAGGGGGCAACAGAGCCGGTATGCTAAGAAATCTCCTTGAGTTAAAAGAATCCGGAGTTACCGTAGTGTGCCTGCTTGCCATAGCTGACGGCGGAAAACCCTACTATGATGCACAAATGGCAACTAAAATAGCAGCTATGGATATAGCCTGCTTTGCCTGTACCCCCGAAAAATTGCCCTTACTTTTGGAAAAAACACTTAAAGGACAGGAACTTAAAGGACTTGGAGGAATTGAGTAAGTCGGCATTATAAGTAATGGTATTTTTACTTATACCGATATTGCAGCCTATTATGTTTTATTTAATATCTTGCATATGCAAAATAAAACAAGTATTAGTTTAATAATTGGGCAAATTCTGCATTTAGAAATATTTACTGTAAAGGGGGAATGAATGAATTTAGAGAACAACTTAAATGATAAGCAATTAGAAGCGGTAAAGCATACCGAAGGTCCTCTTTTAATACTTGCAGGTGCAGGTTCGGGAAAGACCAAGGTGCTTGTGCATAGGATAGCATATCTTATAGAGCATATGGGAGTAAGCCCGTACAATATCATGGCAATAACATTTACCAATAAGGCGGCAGCTGAGATGAGGGAAAGAGTTGAAAAGATAATACCCAATGTCGGTTCAAGTATATGGGTAATGACCTTTCATGCAAGCTGTGTGAGGATGCTCAGACGGTTTATAGACAGAATAGGCTATGATAATAATTTCAGCATCTATGATACTGAAGATCAGAAAACTCTGATTAAAAGAATATATAAAAACTTAAACCTCGATCCTAAAATTATAAAAGAAAAGACTGCGATAAGAGCTATATCTTCGTATAAAGATGAGCTTACCTCACCTGAGGAAGCCTTAAGGCAGACCAATGACTTTTATGACAGGCAGATAATAAACATATACAGTGAATATCAAAAGGCTCTAAAGCAAAACAATGCCTTGGACTTTGACGATATCATTGTCAAATGTGTGGAGCTTTTAGAAAGAGATGAGGAAGTAAGAGAGTACTATCAGGAAAAGTTCAAATACATCATGGTGGACGAGTATCAGGATACCAACAATGCACAGTTTAGGCTTATTAAGCTTTTGGCAGATAAGTATAAAAATCTTTGCGTAGTGGGAGATGACGACCAGTCCATATATAAATTCAGAGGGGCTAATATATTTAATATATTAAACTTTGAAAATGTATATAAAGATGCAAAACTTATCAAGTTAGAGCAAAACTACCGCTCCAAGGCCAATATATTAAATGTTGCCAATGCAGTTATAAAAAATAACAAGGGAAGGAAAGACAAGAGTCTTTGGACTGCCAATGACAGCGGAGAGAAGATACGAGTACTGGAATTTGAAAACGCCGCAGGTGAAGCCGAGTTTATTATTAATGAAATCAAACAAAAGGCAAGTGATTACAGTGAATGGGCGGTGCTTTACAGAACCAATGCACAGTCAAGGCTTTTAGAAGAGCGCTGTGTACTTCTTAATATTCCTTATCAACTGGTAGGAGGAGTTAATTTCTATCAAAGAAGAGAGATAAAGGATGTGGTTGCGTATTTAAAAATACTTTCCAATCCGAATGATGATATATCTTTATTAAGAATTATCAATCTGCCGAAAAGAGGTATAGGTGCAAGCTCTATAGCAAAGATAAGTGCGTACGCAAGCCTTAACTCATTAAGTTTGTGGGAGGTGCTGTCAGATATTGACAATATAGAGGAGTTATCAAAGTTAAAAGCGAAGTTTGCAGTTTTTAGTGAAAGCATGGAAAAGCTACATGAGGCTAAGGAAAAAGAAGAGTCTGTAGCAGATATAATTGATTTTATTATGGATGAAATAAACTACAAGGCATCTTTTTTGGAAGAGGGTACAGAAGAAGCTCTTGCAAGAATTGAGAATATAGAAGAGTTTAAGAATAAGGCAAGGGAGTACGAAAGTACCGAACTTGAGGCATTTTTGGAGGATATCGCATTAATTGCGGATATAGACAGGTATGATGAGGACAGCAAAAGGGTTACGCTTATGACCTTGCATGCTGCCAAGGGACTGGAATTTCCCTATGTGTATATGAGCGGTATGGAAGAGGGACTTTTTCCAAGCAGTATGAGCCTTTTTACCGGTGATGAGTCGGATGTTGAGGAAGAAAGAAGACTTTGTTATGTGGGAATTACCAGAGCAAAGAAGGAGCTGTGCATGACCTTTGCAAAGTTCAGAATGCAAAACGGAGATATGAGATACGGAACCTTATCAAGATTTGTAACCGAGATACCCTCTGAGTTTGTGCAGTCCAATACCAAAAGCAGAGTATGCAAAGACTTTAGAGCCGGCTCTTATGAAAAAAAGTCAAATAATAGTGAAAACTATTATAATGAAGTTTATAGAAAGTCTATAGAAATCAAAAAAACTTCAAAGCTTAATTATGAGGTGGGAGACCGTGTAAGACACATAAGTTTTGGTGAAGGAAGAGTTATTGATATAGAAGACGGAGCTAAGGATTACAAGGTTAGCGTGGATTTTGATAAATTTGGTGTAAAAAAGATGTTTGCAGGCTTTGCTAAATTAGAAAAAATATGATAAGCTAAGGAAAGAAATATTATGAGAGGAGTTGATTATATGAATAAATATAATCTTATAGGTAAAGAGACTATGGCTAAATTTGAAGAACTTATGAACGCTGCTAAGTTAAATGATTTTCTTAAGAAGAAAGAGGAAGAAGACAGCAAAAAGAATACACTTATGTGGGTGTTTGCTTTAGTAGGTGCAGTGGTATGTGTAGCAGGTATAGCATATTTGGTATACAAGTTTATAAATAATAATCAAGATGATTATGATGATTTTGAGGATGACTTCGAGGATGATTTCTTTGATGAAGAGGAGGCGGAATAAAGTCAGACATAGTTTATAAAGATTATTTAATGTGAGAGTGCATGTTGATTCGATAATGCATTATATTATTTTCAAATAATTGCCGGGTTCGTTGATGGTTTTACAGGTGCAGGTTTAAGTTGATGTAGTAATTTAATCGACTTAAGCTTGTAATTGCAAAAATCAGAAGGATTTTGGCAATTATTTTTTTAGACAATATATTTTTTGAACTTACTTTCTAACCGAGATAAACTATTCTATGTGGCTTGCTGCCGATTTTTCGTACCCGGATATTTATTTTAAATGGTTATAAATAGTTTTTTTGATTTTTTTCCGGTAACAATAGCATATGTTATTTTATATTTATTATTCTTGTCTGCCGGATATCATATAAGTTTTTCGTTATAAAAAAACACTCCATCTGTTTATACCATGATGGATTTTGTATTAAATAATCAGGTTTTCTAAATAATAACCGGTGCATCGTTCCTTAAATAAGTATACCAAATAACTTGCCTCGTTTCCTGATTGAGTACATCAAACATACTTCAGCGTAGCTCCCGCCTACATTTTTTTATGAGTGAACCGGTAACAATCTTAGTCGTAATTAATATACTTATTTTGTGAATGATGTATATGGTATATGTGAATGTGGTTTGATAAAATATATCTTACTAAAGAAAATGGAGGTATTTTTATGACTGCATATGAAATTTTAAATGATCCTTTTCTAAATAAAGGAACGGCATTTACCTTGGAAGAACGCCAAAAGTTGGGTCTGGTGGGTCTTTTGCCTCCTTATGTTCAAAGCATTGAGGAGCAGGCTACACAGTCATACAAGCAATTTCAAACCAAAGTCAATGATTTGGAAAAACGTCTTTTCTTAATGGAAATCTTTAATACTAACCGTACACTTTTCTATTATCTTTTTTCACAACATTTGGAAGAGTTTAACCCTATCGTATATGACCCTACTGTTGCAGATACTATTGAAGGTTACAGTAACCTCTTTATCAATACGCAGTATGCAGGTTACCTTGATATAAACCATCCTGAAAATATCGAAGCTACACTCAAGAATGCAGCCGGAGATAGGGAAATCAGACTTATAGTAGTTACAGATGCGGAAGAGATACTTGGAATAGGTGACTGGGGAACAAACGGTGTAGATATCTCTGTCGGAAAACTGATGGTTTACAGCGGTGCTGCAGGTATAGATCCTTCAAAAGTATTACCTTTGGTTATTGACGCCGGAACAAATCGTGAGGAGTTACGCAATTCTCCTAATTATTTGGGAAATCGTCATGAGCGTGTACGTGGAGATCGTTATTATGACTTTATCGACCAATTTGTAAAAACCGCAGAAAGCCTTTTCCCTAAGCTTTATCTGCACTGGGAAGACTTCGGACGATCCAATGCTGCGAATATTCTTGAAAAATATCGTAAAAAGATACCTACATTTAATGACGATATCCAAGGTACCGGTATAGTAACACTTGGAGGTATATTCGGTGCACTCGCCGTTACAGGTGAGAATTTAACAGATCAGACCTATCTTTGTTTTGGCGGAGGAACTGCAGGTGCCGGTATAGCATCCCGTGTACATAGAGAGATGGTGACTAAGGGACTTTCAGAGGAAGAGGCATACAAGCGCTTCTTTATGGTAGATAAACAGGGACTTCTGTTCGATGATATGGAGGATCTTACTCCGGAGCAAAAACCTTTTGCCAAGAAACGTTGTGATTTTGCCAATGCCGATAAGCTTACGGATCTTTTGGAAGTAGTGAAAACTGTAAAACCTACTATTTTGGTAGGAACATCTACTCAACCACATACTTTCACTAAAGAGATAGTTGAAGCTATGTGTGAAAATACCGAACGTCCGATGATATTCCCGTTGTCCAATCCTACTAAGTTAGCAGAGGCAAGTGCCGAGGATCTGATCACATGGTCGGACGGTAAGGTCTTCGTAGCTACAGGTATTCCTTCAGATACAGTTTCATATAAAGGAGTAGACTATGTTATAGGTCAAGCAAATAATGCTTTAATATATCCGGGACTCGGACTTGGAATGCTGGCATCGGAAGCCGCTCTTTTAACAGATGAAATGATAGGAGCGGCAGCTCACTCATTAAGCGGAATTATTGATATGAGTAAGCCGGGAGCACCGGTGTTGCCGCCATTTAAATATGTAGAGGACGTTTCTATGAAAGTTGCACAAGCGGTAGCAAATATGGCTAAGGAACAAGGTCTTGCACGTGCTGAGGACAAGGACATGGATAAGGCTGTTCGTGAAATGAAGTGGTATCCGAAGTATCAATAATAAGATAACTGATTAAAGTATATGAAGCCGGACTATGTCCGGTTTTCATATACTTTAAATAGACACTGAATACCGGAAAGGAGAAATATGAATAGCTTTATTACCTCAATACAGAGTATTATTCCGATTATTGTAATTATTATTCTCGGATATTATTTACAGGTTCGTGGGTGGTTCTCGGATAGTTTCGGGCCTGATCTCTCACGCCTGATCATGAATATTGCACTTCCGGCTTCGATTTTTGTATCGGTTATGAAATACCTGACTGTAGATAAGCTTATTAGTCTTTCAGAGGGATTGGTGTATACATTTGCAGCATTTGGTATCTCTTATATTGCAGCTTTTATAGCAGTCAAAGTCTTTAATGTAAGACCGGGACGCAGAGGAACAATGATCAATACATTTGTGAATGCGAATACTATTTTTATAGGACTACCTCTTAATGTTGCTCTGTTCGGAAATGATGCGATCTCATATTTTTTAGTATATTACATTACCAATACTATATCAACCTGGACTCTCGGTGTATATTTGATGACAGCTGACAGCAGATCGGGTAAAAGCAGCAAAGCTGCCAGGTTTGATTGGAAAAAACTTTTGCCGGCACCTCTTTTGGGATTCTTGGCTGCATTGTTATTTTTGGTTTTGCGAATTCAAATGCCTGAATATGCGACGAATACATTGACATATATAGGCAATATAGTGACGCCTTTATCTCTTGTCTATATAGGAATAGTACTTGCAAAGGCAGGTCTTAAGACTATAACACTGGACAAAGATACTATTGTAACATTGATAGGCAGATTTATTTTAGGACCTGTTATTATGTATTCCATACTTATTTTAACCGCAAAAAACATGCCGAGTGCAGAATTCAAAACATTTGTTGTCCAATCAGCGACACCTGCGCTTGCAGTATTGCCTATATTGGCAAGTCAGGGTGATGGAGATGTGGAATTTTCAACCAATGTGGTTACTGTCAGTACCGTGATGTTTGTGGTTGTAATACCGATAGTTGTTACATTGTTGGGAAGTGTTAAATAGGAATATGAAACTGTTAAAAAGGGGCAGTCGCATTAATAATACATAATAT
>CAJPUK010000034.1 GCA_905373785.1 uncultured Johnsonella sp.
CTTTGCCTGTACGGATACATCAAGTGCAGTTACTATCTCATCCGCAATCAAAACTTTGGGTTTAAGCGATAAGATTCTCGCAAGTGCAATTCTTTGTAACTGTCCGCCGCTTAATTGTGTAGGTTTTTTAACAAGTACTTCTTCACCTATTTGACAGGCGCCTAAAATATTAAGTATAAATTCTTTCTCTTCTTTTCTAGGCACTATATTATAGTATCTTATAGGCTCTAACAAAGAAGTAAGTATATTAAGCCTCGGATCAAAGGCATCGAAGGGATTTTGAAATACTATCTGCACCTGCCTTTTATACTCCCTGTCTTTTCCGTCAATTAAGCTGCCCTTATAATATATATTGCCAAAGCTTTCCTTATTAAGCCCTGATAAAATCATTGCCAGAGTAGACTTACCTGAACCGCTTTCTCCTACTATGGCTGTACTTTCCCCCTCAAGTATGTCAATACTTATATCATCAATTGCCTTATTTTTCTTATTTCCTATATTATCACTATACTCTTTGCCTAAATTTTTTATAGAAAATAAAACCTCTTTTTTGATATTATCAGCACTTACTTCTTTTTCTCTATCCCATGCATGATAAAGTTTTTTAGTTTCGGCAACTATATCCTTCGTTACTTCCTCACTCGGGCTGTTAATTATTTCCTTTATCTTTCCGCTTTCTATTATCCTGCCCTCACTCATAACCAAAGCTTTGTCGCAAAGTCTTGAAATCAGCCCCAGATTATGACTTATAAATATAAGCGGCAAACCCTTTTTTTCAGATAAATCCTTAATAAATTCTATAAATTTGATTTGTGATATTACATCTAAACTGGTCGTAGGTTCATCCGCTATAATAAGTTTCGGCTCGGTTAGAAGTGTCAGTGCTATAAATACCCTTTGGCGCATACCGCCGCTTAATTGATGCGGAAAAGATCTTAAGACCCTTTTGGCATCAAGATCAAGTTCTTCAAGGCTGTCTATCAGCATTTTTTCAAGCTCCGCCTTAGAAAGCTTATGGTGTTTTTTTATAGTCCTATACATCTGAGCGGAAATTTTTTCATAAGGGTTAAGAGCATTGATGGAGTCTTGAAAAATCATTGCAATCTTAGAACCTATATATTGTCTTCTTTTGTTTTCAGGAAGGCTTCTTATATCAACTCCGTCAAGTATTATCTGCCCCTTTATATCTGCACTCTCGCTAAGCAAGTCCATTATCGTATACATAGTTACACTTTTTCCGGAGCCGCTCTCACCGAAAATCCCGAGCTTTTCTTTAGCCGACAAGGAAAAACTTATTCCTTTAATTATATTTTCTCCTATAGACACTTCCAAGTCATTTACCTTTAATAACTCTTTATTCTCCATCATCTACTCTCCTTTTGCATCCATCAGAATATAACTTGAAAATGCAATAATAAATATACCAAGTGTTGGCCAAAGTAAAAGCAGGGGTCTTTCTATAATATATATCCTATATTGGTACAGTAAAGCTCCCCAGTCCGGCTTTGTAATATCCGCTCCCAGCCCTATAAAAGAAAGTGCGGCATATTGGAGTGCTATGGAGCTTGCCTTATTTCCAAGGGCGGTATATATGGGCGGCATAATATTTGGTATAATATGCTTTGTGATGATCCTCATGGAATTTATCCCCATAGCTTTTTCAGACAGAATAAAGCCCCTTGTTTTTACCTCTTTGGTAAGTATCATGGCTTGATTGGCATAGTCTCCTATACCCGATATTCCAAGGGCTATGCCGGCACTTATAGGGTTGAGCCCGAATATTGCCGAAAAAATAAGTGCTAAGATAAATGTAGGCACTATCATCATAAGATCCGTTACAAATTGAATCACAAGCTCTACACTTTTACCGTAATAACCTCCAAGCGTACCCATAAGTACGCCTATACTAAGAGAAATCACACAGGCTATCAATATTGTAAGTAAGGTTCTTACCGCTCCGTCTATCATTAACGAGTATATATCTCTTCCCAGATGATCGGTTCCGAAGTAATGTTTAGAGGACATAGCGGCAAATGTATCCGTAAGATCTGTTGTAGTCGCATCCTGATAACCTTGTTTTAATATATTAAAAATAAATGCCGAGGCTATTATCAGCAGTATAATAATTATTAATTTAACTTTCTTACTGTTCATTATTTTCTTGCCCCCAATGCTCTTATTAATACCAAAAATACCAAATGTACCATAAGCATCCACAGTACTATAAAAAACATATAGGACTGAATTACATTATAATCTCTTTGTGCAATGCTGTTTACTAAAAAGAAACTTACCCCCGGTACGGCAAATACGAATTCAACCACAGCCGTCCCTCCTATTACCCATGAGAATTTACTTATCATAGCTGAGCAAAGCCCTATAAGTGCCGGTCTTAATCCGCTGCTTAATAAAACCTGCCTGTATAAAAAGCCTCTGGCAACCTCAGCTCTTATGTAAGCCTGCTTTTTAATATCTAAAAAGTGCTTTCTCATAATTCTTGCAATACTTCCTACCGAACTTAACATTACCATAAGTATTGCCAAGGTGATTTTTACCCTAATATCACCGGTAAATATCTTAGCTAATTTATATTTTACGCCTATATAATATATAATAATTACCGAAAGTATAAAGGTCGGTATGCTTTGCGAAAATAAAGATATTGCCGCAGTAAATCTGTCAAAAAAACCTCCTTTTTTAAGTGCGGCAAGATACCCTGCGAAAAATCCGAGTACTGCCGCCAGTGTTATACCGCCAAGCCCCAGTGTGAGTGAATATGGCATGGCTTTAAAAATTTCAGCCCTTATATCCTGCTTTGTAATCAAAGAACGACCCCAGTCTCCTTTTATAAAGGCTTCAATCCACTTGATATACTGTATATATAAAGGCTTATCAAGTCCAAGCTGTGCCGCAATCACTCTTTTATTCTCTACCGTAGGCGCAAGTTCCAACTGCTGTAAAAGAAGGTCTATCGGACCTACAGGCAAAAACCTTGTAAGTATAAATAAAGCAACGGACATAATAAATAATAAGGCTATATATTTAATTATAATTTTAATATATGACACAATTCCCCCTATTTAAAAGCGGTCTCTAGGCTAATCAAAGCCTATAGACCGCAAATTCAAGTTACTTATTTCATTAATTGATCATTTACTATGTAGTAGTCTCCGTTATACGGCTGATAGTTTGCAAGTTTTTCTGAAACCGCTATATGCCACTGCGGATCTATAAGGTAAAGTACAGGCAGATCCTTTGCTACAAGTTCCTGTGCCTTCTTTGAAAGCTCTACCCTCTTAGCATAATCAGACTCGCTTCCAAGCTCGTCAAGAAGCTTATCCATCTCCTCTGATGAATATCCGGTAAAGTTCTTTGCTCCTTCGGTTCTAAAGAACTGATTAAGTGCAAAGCTCGGATCTGCTGTAGGTGCGGTATGCTGTGCATAAAGTATCAAGTCAAACTCTCCTGCCTTTGCCGCCTTGTCTATACCGTCAACAACTTCGGTACTGACCTCAAAACCGAGTTCCTTAAGCTGTGAAGTCATTACCTGCATAATTACGGATAAGTCAGGTCTTGAAGGATAGGTTACTATCTTAATTGTAAGTTTCTTACCGTCCTTTTCTCTTACTCCGTCCTTTAATACCCAGCCTGCCTCATCAAGCAAGCTCTTCGCCTTCTCTACATCTGTTTTAAGTACCACATCTCCTGCAAAATCATAGTAGTGTGCAAAAAAACCGTTTGCAATCTTTCCGCCTGAGAGAGCCTTTAAGTAATCCTCTCTGTTAATTCCAAGATTTACCGCCTCTCTTACGGTGTAATCCTTATATATCTCACTATTTAGGTTAAACATTCCGAAGTATTGATAGCCTGCTTCAATGGTCTTAACAATCTTACCTGAACTCTCAAACATCTTTGCAACTTCAGGAGTTATGGTAAATGCCATATCAATCTCTCCTGACTCAAATGCAAGTTTCAAAGCTGAAGCATCATTAAACTTCATTATCTTAATATTAGGTCTCTTATCCGCATCGGGATACTCGGGATTAGGTGTTAAGCTTGTTTCAATATTCTCTTTAAGCTCTTTTATAACATACGGACCTGTATATACGAAACTTCCATCATCAAGTTTCTTAAACACTATATTTGACCACTCGGTTAAAAGTGAATCAAGTCTTTGTAAAGGTCTTTCAGTTTTAATCTCAAGTGTCTTGTCATCCGTTGCAGTAAAACTTACAACGCCTGCGGTAGCATTTGACAACTGGTTCTTAGTCTGAATCAGGTTCATACAGTCTGCAATAGCTTTGGCATCCGCTAAATCTCCGTTGGAAAACTTAGCCTCATTTTTAGTAACAGCCTTCCATGTCAGATCGTCAACTTTTTCAAAAGAATCAATAAATCTTGAGTAAAGCTTTCCGTCCTTATCTACCATAAAGACTGTCTCACTCACTCCGTCACTGGTCAAAGACCATGGCACTGAGCTGTCTGTAGGGTCGGTATTGGAAATAACCCAGGTCTGACCTATGATGATTTCATCAGAATTCACTGTCTTTGCCGCTTCACTTTCTTGTGTACTTTCGTGTGAAGCTTCCTGTGTCTGACTTTCGGCAACTGTTGTTTCTTTTGTACTTTGGCAAGCTCCAAGCAAAGCTGCGGTCAAAGCCAAAAGAAGCCATAAAGATTTCTTTTTCATAAATAAAAGTCTCCTTCTTAATCGTACATCAACTTTAGAATAAAACTTCTTCCTAATTTGTCTCCTCAAAAACAGGTTGAAGTTTTATAGGAAAATATTCATTTCCCATACATTATTATAAAGAAAACTCACATATCAGGCAAGTATTTATATTGTATTTATATTGCATATTATATGCCGTGATTTTCTATGTTTTTATGCTCCGGTTAAACTATTTTTGAAATATAGTGAATTTAATGTTATATACCAAGCAATATATCTATAAATAATTAAGGGCTGTTGCATTTTAAGATTTTCACACAAGCTGTGTAGCAAAACTCTACTCAAATGCCACTATAGCTTATGCATAGTCTCTATTTTGCAACAGCCCCATGCTAAAAACTATTCTATTAATTTAACTTTTTTAATACTCGATTAATGTGGTTTAGGCATTAATACCTGATTATTGACCAGACAGAGCTCGGCTCAAGTCCAAGTCTCCAAACCGCTACACCTGCAAGAGAGTTTTCTTTTATAAGTTTCATCTTAAGTTCCAGTGATTTTTCATCTTCCAACCACATATAGTAGCTTTCGCTTGAGGATATAAGCTCCACATAATTTTGTCCCAGCTCCTCGTTCCACTTGGGACTTAAGTTCTTTTCTAAAACCCATTTAAGAGAGGCTTCTATTCCAAGTGCCTGGCTGCTAAGCTTACCTCTTTCTTCCTTCCATAGTCTTGTATACAGGGGCACTGCATTGATAAGTTTTTCCCTCGGTACTTCTTTTAGGCTGTCTTCTATAGCGGACTTTACAAAATTAATAGAGGCTACACTGCCCTTATCGGAGCCCGAATAATGCTCATCATAGCCCATATTTATAATATAGTCCGCAACTTCCGCCTGCTTTGCTCTGGCATAAAACTTATTATATGCCGCATAGGAAGGGTTATCTATGGAAAGAATCAGCTTGTTTTTTCTTGTATACACTGAAAGTTCCCTTATAAATTGTATATAATACTTTGCTCCCTCCGCATTGATTCCTTCAAAATCAAGATTAATTCCGTCAAGCTCGTAAGTAATTGCATCATTTACAAGTTTTTCTATTAATAATTTTCTGACACTGCTTTTTTTTAGCAGTTTTACCGTGCTGACCTTTTTATTTAAGTTATCTACAAGCCCCCATACCTGCAAGCCCATCTCATGTGCCTTTATTACATAGTCCTTACTTGCATAGGATGTGTAATTGCCCTCGTTATCACTTAATGAGAACCAGGTCGGTGATATAACATTCATTCCCGAAGTTCCTGCCACCAGGCTTTCCATATTTTTATTGGCATCCGGATTGCTGACCTGATGCCATCCGAGAACTACCGGCTCACCCAAACTTATATTGCTGTACTCAGGCTTTGTAAATTCACTTATATTTACAACATAGTCCACACTTTCCAAATTCTTAAATTGTACATACCCCCAATCTCCCTTATCGGTATATGCCTTGATCCATTTTTTATTTTTTCCCGTCAAATCATCACCGGTTACAGAACTTCCAAGTATATACACATTTTCTTCTGTTTCCAGATCTGCAACTATATCCGCCTTTATGCTTTCACCGCTCCTTAGTTTTGATTTTTTTCTAAGCCTTGCAGCTATAAGACTGACACTATTATCATATATGTATATTTTTTTAATATCTGTGTCTACAAAACTTCTTAAATTTACATTAGTGTATTTTTTTATCAGACTTACAGACACATAGGGTGTATTTCCTGATTTTATAAATGCCTTTTTCCCTTCCGATATGTAATTCTCATCCATGTATATGATTTCTTCAGGCAGTGTATACAGCAGTAAGTTTTCCTCACTGTCCCAAAAAAACTTGTCATTTAATATCGCCGCTGCCCAATCATACGGCAAATACACCTCTTGGTCCTTTTCTATAGCACTTGCCTTTTGTAGACCGTCATTATAGATTATAGCTACCTGCTTGTCTTTTACACCATAATATGTACTCTGATCCACCCTCTTACTTGAAGGCATAAACATAGTTACATATATATAAACTGCCGCACTTATAAGAGTCAGCAAAATAACAAACAAATACACACTCTTGCCGTTTCTCATTAAAAAACATCCTCCTAATCGGTTTTGCAATATTGGATTCTTTCAAAGCCATTGCCAAATGTCATGATATTATACCACAGCTTATCATAAAAAAGTATGAAGTTACTATAAACTTGATGTCAGCATATTTTATATATTTAAAAGAGACCGCTTATCCGTATATTTTAGACAGGCAGTCTCTTTTTAGACTTATACGTTATTCAATTAAATTTATTTTATCAAATCTTATTTCTTTTATTCTGCCGGTACTCTTATCTTCTATATAATCCGGCATGTAACAAGTGCCCCTTTCGCAGACACTGAGCATCTCTTTGATTTCATATATACTACATTCACAACCGTCAACATATACCTCTACTCCGCTTAATCTAAGCTTAAGTATTTGTTCTATATAATTATTTTGTTTTTTCAAGCTATACTCCATAAATAAATTAATTATCTTTATCAAACACCAAACCATAAGAAGATTTCCGTAACATACACTATATATTTCCTAACTTATATAGAAATTTTTCGGTGTTTAATAAACTAAACATTTATTTATATAGGCATTATCGGAGTCAGTTATTATTAAAAAATAGCTGTGATTGCAATTGCCTTATTTCAAAAAGTGAACTTAAATCAATAATTATACAATTGTAAAGCTCCTTATTGTATAATTCATGTTATCCGTTTTAGCATAATAATCCACATTCGCTATACTAAATACCTTTTCTCTTCACTTTTATTATTATACTTTGAATATTTTTCTATAGTCTTCATGCGAATTAACATGAATTTTATCAACAAGTGCAGCACTATGCTAACTTGCACCTGCTGATTCGGATAAGGCTGCAACCGCAATATTAAAAGATGGCTGTATATTTTGCTTAGAGCAGCTTTTATAGTTTTTCTTTCACTTCTTAAACTTTTTTATCCCGGCTTTTTATATCACTTTCTTTTCTGTTTCGGATTTTACTGATTCCCAAAAACTACATAAGCTATGTTTCAGTAAGTGTATATGGCAAAGAATCATTGATCGGATATCAATAAGGCATAGTCAAAATCAATTAAATTAATGGTGTTTTCTTTAAGAATTAAATTACTTGCTTAATAAATCCCCATGATATATAGGATGTTCCTGATTTTATAGATATTTGACAAGCTGATACAAAGATATGCCAAAGTGTATCAGCCCATTACGGACATTGTAGCAATATATTATATACATTCATACAAAGTCCTTACTTATATACTTTCCTGTAATATATAGTTCCAGCTGCAAACTTTTCTTGAGCATATACAATAAATCTACCTAAGGGCTCAAGGCTCTTTAGTATGGTTACTTTTTTGTATGTATGATATGAGCTTTTTAAAGGGGACTGTTTTTATGGCTCTGTATACATGCAAGGTCTTACAGCCCGGCAAGTAAAACTTGCAATCACCTAAGGTAGCTACTGTTATAAGTATGCTTTCAAGAAGCGCATCGCTTTTTATATTGCCTCCTTTCTCCATCTTTCTTAACATCTTATAGAGACTTTATTGCCGGGTCAAGTATAAACATTTATTCGGTCGATATATTGATCCTTGTATACAGTATGCAGTCTTTACTTGTTACAGTTCAGGTAGCTCATTCATCTTCATCAAAATAACCTAAAAATATTTAATTTTATTTATAAATTAGACGAAGATGAATGTTGGCAGTAGTCTGTTAGATATATATGTATAATATATACCTGAAAGCAAGCTTTCATTATAGAATATTATACATATCTATCCAGGCTACCTGAACTATAACCTTTACTTTGTGAAACTTTAGCAAAAGCCCTACACTTTTATTGATTATTTTCAAAATTTAGAGTATCATAAGATAAGGAGGGCAAGCTATGCAAATAGAGAAATTAAGTGATTTACAAATTAAATGCACCTTGACCAATAATGATCTTTTAGCTCGTGATATCAATCTTTTAGAATTGGCATACGGGCATGAGAAAGCCAAGAATTTATTTAATGAAATGCTGCAAAGAGCCTCTCATGAGTTCGGTTTTAATGCCGGGGCTCTTCCGCTTATGGTGGAAGCCATTCCCCTGCCTAATGAGAGTATAGTAATTATTATCACCAAGGTGGAGGATCCTGAAGAAGTAGACACAAGGTTTTCAAAGTTTTCGACATATAGTAAAGAAGTGGATTTTAATGATATGAATTTTAATAAATTTAATTTGATGGCAGGTGCAAAACCTCAGGAGTTTTTTCCAAGTAAGGATGTAAGTAAGGATGAAGAAAGCTATCAAAGTACCTTCTCATTTTCCGGTCTTGACAAGGTTATAGATGCCGCACACTTGTCAGCGAACTCTTATAAGGGAGAAAGCAGCCTTTATAAGCACAAAACAAACGGCAATTATATTCTTTCACTAAAGGGCAATGTAGAGGATGCTCAAAGTTATAACAAGACCTGCAACATACTTACGGAATACGGAATAAAACTTTTATCCAATTATTCAAGTGAGGCATATTATGAGGAATATTTCGATATTATAATAAAAAATAATGCCTTAGATATGCTTTCTAAGGTATAAAATTAACTAAGTTTCCTTATGTCGGCACTTATAATTGAGCAGGGATTCTTTTTACTTTCTGCCCGTTCATGGGGCGGCGCCTCTGTGAATAAAAGAAACCAATTAAAACGGCTTGCTGCAAGAAGTATTTTCTTAAGCAACAAGCCGTTTTTAATTGGTTTAAACAGACAAAGCTGCCAGCTCATTAAGCTGCTCTACCAAAGCATCACAGTCTATTCCGTGTACCATGCAAGCCTCCTCTATGGTCTCCGCCTGAGAAGCGGGGCAGCCAAGGCAATGCATTCCTACACGCATAAGTGCAGGTGCCATATGCTCATTTAAGAAAACGATATCACCTATCGTCATATCCTTTGTAATAACCATGTCTAAAACCCTCCTTTATAAATATTCCTATGCCTAATATAAACCATAAGACATATATTTACAACAATAATTAATAGTAGTTTACATATTTTTTCTTCAGATACGGTTTTTTATACTTCTAAAAACCGCCTTTATGAATAAATACCTTTACTTAGGTAATTTAAGCACATAATTGTGTATAAATTATGAATTAAATTTGCTCGAATATTATGTATAATTTATATTTTATACTAACTTTTCTACAACCAAAGTAAGTATAACCTAATTTGTTCTACAAATTATACAAGTTAGTGTGTGCTAACCTATTGATTTTTGTGCTATTTTCAGTTATTATATTGTCAGTAGTCAATAAGTGTTACAATTGATTAAGAGTAGGAGGAAATTTTATGGCTCATATAATTAACGATGGATGTGTTATGTGTGGTACATGCGCAGGTGAGTGCCCTGTAAACGCAATATCAGCAGGAGATCCAAAATTTGTAATAGATGCTGATACCTGTATAGATTGCGGAGCTTGTGCAGCGGTTTGCCCGACTTCATGTATAGAACCACAAGCTTAAGAAGAATATATTTGTTGTTTCAAAAATCAAAGAGAAGCCCGCTCAAGCTTCTCTTTTTTTATTGCAGTGGCGGTGTAAGAAAACTTTTACCTTTCGGTGAGTACAGCCCCGCAAGCGAGCACGAGTAAGGCTAACTACTTGATTCAGTACTGTTAAGACTATTTTTACAATCGTAAGATACTTTTATAAAAATGTAATTGTATAAAAATTGGGCATAACCTATAATGAAGGCATTCAGAAAGCTAAGTAAAGGAGTTAAATAATTATGAGAAAGTTTCGTTTTTGGCTGCTTCCTCTTGCTCTTGCAGTAGGCATCGGCTTTGCCAAGGGCAATACGGCATACGCCACTGCCAATAATCAAGCAAGCCAAACAATAAAAGCAAGCTCTGAAATAAAATCGGTTACTATATCCGGCAATAAAAAAACTATAGATATCAATATGGATAATTCTTCTGATACGGCAGGTACAGACGGCTCATATTACTTATTTGAGCTAAAACCTTATGAAGGAAGCATTGGTGCAAGAACTGATTATCTTGCAAAAGTTTCCTCCGGTAATGTAAGCCATTCTGTAGATCTTAATCTGGGTATGGAAAATGACAGACTCTATAGCAGTTTTGTAGTGGCAGCATATGACGGAAGTAAATATGTGGAAGTATCAAATCCTCATTATATTACCAATCCTGAAGCTGTTGCAAAAAATACCAAACCATTTCAAGACCCACTTACAAAAAAAGGACTTAATATAGAGATACACATGCTTCCGGACGCTTTTGAGCTTGGCGTTAAGCATGTAGGTACCAATATAGCTTTTCATCAGATACTTGGAGAGGGCATAGACTTTAATTACGACGGAAAAACCTACCACTTTAATAAGGGACTTATAGAAAGTTATGATAAAACCATAAGTGCCCTATCAGGTAAAAGCATGACGGTTACAGCCATCGTACTTAACGGTTTTAATCCTGACAGACCCGAGCTTTTTCACAACGGAAATCAAAAAAATGATAAAGCTTACTACTATATGTTTAATGCCGAAAGTAAGGAAGGCTTTGAAACAACCAAGGCTATTGCGGCATTTCTTGCACAAAGATATGACGGCTCCAACCCTGACCATGGTAAGATCTCAAATTGGGTCATAGGCAATGAGATCAACAACCAGGCATGGAACTATATAGGTCCCAGAGATTTGACCTCCTATATTAAAAGTTATGAAAAGGCATTCAGACTTTTTTATACTGCTATCAGGAGTCAAAGTGCCAATGACAGAGTATATTACTCTATAGACTTTCATTGGAATAATCCAAAAGAAAAAGACGGTAAGTTAAAGTATGGCGGTAAGGAAATAGTTGACAGTTTCAACTCCGAGGTAATGAAAAAAGGTAATATAGACTGGGGACTTGCTTATCACCCCTATCCTTACCCTATGGTAGAGCCTGAATTCTGGGATGACGGCAACAGCGGAGAACTTACAAAGGATGAAAACTCACCTATAATAAACTTCTATAACCTTTCAGTACTTACAGACTATTTTAACAATGACGCCCGTAAAACATCCTCAGGTCATGTAAGGCATATTATTCTTACAGAGCAGGGATTTACCGCACACAGTGCTTCAAGAGGAGAGGTTGACGACATACAGGCGGCAGCTTACGCATACTCCTACTATATGGTGGACAGCAATCCTTTCATAGATGCCTATATACTGAGTCGTCAAATAGATGCCCCCAGCGAAGTAAGACAGGGTATTGCCTTCGGTCTATGGAAGGCTGATATGAATCAAGGTGATGCAATAAAGGAGACTTCAAGAAGAAAAATCTGGCAGGTATTTAAGAATATAGATAAGAAAAATTCAACTCTTCAAAATACCGAATTTGCAAAGCAGATCATAGGAATACAAAAGTGGTCCGATGTAATACCTAACTTCAGGTGGAAGTCTTTGGAGCATTAAACTTAATTAATTTGCAATAAAAATCAAAAGACACAAAAGGCTTGCTGCGTAAAATTCGGCAAGCCTTTAACTTTTTAAGTTTATACTTTTATTATATTTGACTAAAGCAATATATGTGGTAATATAATATGATGTATTCATTAAAGCACGGCTAAGTCGATATAGGTGTAAATATATGAATACTGTTTTGCCTGAAAACTTGTTTTCAAGGAAAATTGTATTCAAGTAAAGTCCTGAAATGAAAGGAGCAGCTCTATGAAAAATTATAAAGTTGATCAAGCTATTATTATGGCGGCGGGGTTTGGTTCTCGTTTAGTTCCCCTTACCTATGATACACCGAAGGGACTGCTTAAGGTTCATGATGAGCCTATGGTAGAAAGACAGATAAAACAGCTCAAAGAAGTAGGTATTGATGATATTACCATAGTGGTTGGCTACTTGAAAGAATCTTTTGACTATCTGTGTGATAAGTATGGAGTAAAACTTTTATATAACCCCGACTATGCAAGTAAAAATAATCTATCAACCATCTACCATGCTTTGCCTATCCTAATTGACAAAAGCAGCTACATACTCTCTTCCGACAACTGGATAAGGGAGAATATCTTTCACAGCTATGAAGACAGAAGCTGGTACTGTAGCGTATATATGAAAGGTGCTACTTCAGAATGGTGCCTTGACTATGATGAAAATGATAAAATTACAGCTGTATCAATAGGCGGTCATGACAGTTTCGTTATGTATGGACCGGTATTTTTAAGTAAAGATTTTTCCAAGGAATTTTGCAAATATGTTGAAGAATATTACAACAGAGCCGACAGTGATGATTTTTATTGGGAGCAGCTTCTTATAGACAGCTTAGCCGGCAAAATCACTTTGGATGATATCTACATCAATAAACAAAACGATGATATCGTATATGAGTTTGAAAACCTGGAAGAATTAAGAGAATTTGACCCCTCGTATAAGACAAATTCCAATAATGAAGCCATGGCTATTATAGCTAAGAGCTTTAATATTCCCGAATCAAAAATCTATGATATCACCTGCTTAAAAGCCGGTATGACCAATAAATCCTTCCTCTTCTCGGTAAATGGTGAAAAATTCATCTGCCGTATTCCGGGTAAGGGAACTGAAGTTCTGATCAACCGAAAAACGGAGTATGACAGTTATCAGGCTATAAAAGAGCTTGATATCTGTGATGAGATAATATATTTTGATGCCGATATGGGATATAAAATAACTAAATACTACGAAGGTTGTCAAAAACCCGACTTTACTAATGATGCAGACACCTTAAGATGCATGAAACTGCTTAATAAACTTCATGCTGCCGATGTAGAAGTTGAGCATGATTTTGATATAAGGGAACGTATTGAATACTATGAAAAGATTTGTCTCGAGCGTGGAGAGATAAGCTTTAAGGACTATTTTGAGGTAAAGCCTCATATGTTGCAAATACTTGATCGCCTTGACAGCCTTAATCGTAAAAAACACCTTTCTCACATTGATTGTGTATTCGATAATTATTTATTTATAGATGAGAATACCACAAGGCTGATAGACTGGGAATATTCCGGTATGGCAGACCCCTTGATAGACATAGCTATGTGCTCTATTTACTCATATCTTGAGAAAGATGAAATAGACAGATTACTTGATATATACATTTTTTCAAAATCAAATCCCGATGCTGATGAGAGGGGCTTTGATTACGAGCAAAACAAAACCGATTTATTCGGGGCGGTTGACCCGGTACAAAGACATATAGTATACTCCTATGTTGCCTTATCCGGATTTTTATGGGCATTATGGACAGTTTACAAAAGCAGTTTCGGCGAGACCTTCGGCGAGTATTCACTGAAGATGTATCGCTACTCCAAAGATTTTTACAAAATTTTACTTGATGAAGGATTTTTTGTATAAGCATAATGTAATAAACTTTTTATAAATCCTCTGTTTTAATAATACCTATATAGTGGTATATTTAAAGCATATAAAAACTGATTCAGTACAAAAACTTCACATTTGCTCGAAGTACATACTATAAAAGCCTGCCAAGCTTTTACAGGCTGTTTGTTTCTGAATTTAGAAAATGACTAAAAGAAGGAGATTGTATGAAATTGAATTATAAAAAAGCCGTCATTGTAGGTGCTGCAAGTCTTAGTGCAATTTTTTCAGTACCTCATAATACGCTTGCAGCCACCACCGGTTGGCAGGCGGTAAATAACAGCTGGGTATATATAGACAATGACGGCAGCAGACATAAGGGCTGGATCAAGACCAGTGACGGATATTATTATATGGATCTGTCAACCGGTCTTATGAGTACAGGTTGGAAAAAGATAAATTCAAAGTGGTATTATTTCAAGAGTAACGGTATTATGAGCACAGGTTGGCTGAATACCGACAATACCTGGTATTATAATTTAAATGACGGCAGTTTGGTTCAGAGCAGCTGGCTTAAATTAAATGACAAATTCTACTATATGCGTGGAAGCGGTGCTATGGCTACCGGTTGGAGAGAAATGGATAACGCCTGGTATTATTTCAGATCAGACGGCAGATGTACATTCGGTTGGCATAAAATCGGTGATGTATGGTACTACTTCAAGTCTGACGGTAAGATGGCAACAAGCTGGCAGCTTATAGACAAATCCTACTACTACTTTGATGCCAAGGGAGCTATGAAAACTTCATGGCTTAATGACAGTGTCAATAAATACTACATGGAGCCGAATGATGCCACACACCTCGGAAAGATGGCATATGAGTGGAAATACATAGACAACTCATGGTACTACTTTGACCAGGAAGGTCACATGTTGAAGGGTTGGGCAAAAAACGGCAACTCATATATGTACTTTGACCAGGACGGCAAGCTTGCAATGAATACAAGTCTTACAATAGACGGTAACAGCGTAAGTTTTGATGCAAACGGTATAGCTAATACAAGTTCCGTAAACAGCTCAAATGTTGCAACCGTATCGGCTTTACCGAGCAATACCTCCTCTGCGGTATACACAAGTAATGCCAATAAAGGCTCCGGCGGCTCGGGAAGTTCGGGAAGTTCAGGCAGTTCAGGAAGTAATTCCGGTCCGGGAGTTACAGGCGGAACCAATGCAGGTGCAAAAGCCCCAAGTTCAGGTAACAGTTCGGAATCTTCTTCCGACTCGGGCTCAAGCCAGGGATTACAGGCAGGGCAAACCGGCGGACCTAAGAAGGGCAAAAAATAAGGAGGCTTGATGAAGAATAAGTTACTGATGTTTTTATCTCTAAGCCTTTTTATATCCGGTATTAACTTCGGCAATGCCCATGCTGCCACAGAGTGGACCATGAAAACCCCGGGTGTATACCAAATGCTTGACGGTTCATCTCTTAGCGGTGTATATGCAAGAGGCGTTGATACCTCTCATTGGCAGGGAGATGTAGACTGGAAAGCCGCTGCGGCGGATGATGTTAAATTTCTGATGCACGGCACAAGATATAAGGGCAAACAGGATCCTAAGTTTGTATACAATATGAATGCAGCTTACAAGGAAGGCATTGCTCTTGGAGTATATATTTACTCCTATGCAATGACACCGACTGAGGCTGAGGCTGAGGCCGACTTTGTACTTGATATGATAAAAGACTACCCTATCTCCTATCCGGTCGCCTTTGACGTGGAAGATACCAATACTCAAGGCAAGCTTAAGAAGGAAGAACTTACTGCAATTATAAGAGCTTTTACCAACAAAATAGAGGCGGCAGGTTATTATCCCATTCTTTATGCCAATGACTATTGGATAGCCAATAAATTAGATATGCAGGCACTTAAGGACTTGGATGTGTGGGTTGCAAGATATAACGTAAAGCATATTTTCCCGGATCCCGTTATGTGGCAGGCTACTGAAACCGGTAAAGTCGCAGGGTTTAAGGGTAATGTAGATATAGACTTTCAATATAAGGATCTCTCTTCTAAAATAAAAAAGGATACTTTCCGTACAATATCCGGCAAGACCTATTATTACAAAAACTATACCATGCAAAAAAATGCATGGGTAAGTGATAATGATAAATGGTATTTTATGGATGGAGACGGTCTTATCTACAAGTCCTGGAAGACTGATGGTGACTCAAAGTACTACCTGGACGATACTACCGGAGCTATGCAGGTAGGTTGGAAAGAGCTTGACAGTAAGTGGTACTTCTTTAACTCGAACGGTAAGATGGCAACAGCCTGGGCAAATGACCAAGGTAACAGGTATTACATGAATAAAGACGGCGTGATGCAGACCGGTTGGCTTACGGATAACGGCAAAAAGTATTATCTTAAAGCTTCAGGAGCTGCCGCTACAGGGTTTAACGATATAGAGGGTAAGAAGTATTATATGGACTCTGATGGCGCTTTAGGAAAGTCATGGGTTAAGGACTCCGATAAGTGGTACTTTTTAAATGATGAGGGTATAGTACAAAAATCATGGATTAAAGATGCCGATAAGTGGTACTTTTTAAATAATGACGGTGTAATGCAAAGCGGATGGCTAAAAGACGGCAATAATTGGTATTATCTTTCAAGCTCGGGTACTATGCAAACCGGTTGGGTCAATGAGTCCAATAATTGGTACTATCTTAACAGCTCGGGAATCATGAAGACCGGCTGGGTTAAAGACGGTAACAGTTGGTATTATTTTAACGTTTCAGGTGTAATGCAAAGCGGACTTTTGGAGCTGGACGGCAAAAAATATATGCTTGCCGATGACGGGCATTTATTTGTATCAATAACCGTAAACCATCAAGGTAAGACCTATATTATTGATGCCAACGGGGTAATGACGGAAGAGACTTCTTCAAATACTTCCGACAGCTCAAACTCTACAGCAGGTCCCGGGGGTAATATAAGCAAGGAAGCACCTAAAGAAGATACTTCCAATGCAAAACAAGCCCCACAGGTTTAAAATTTCAATGCTATCGGCTTTCATTACGGCATTTACTAATTGGATATAATTTTACTTATGCTGCTTTTTTGATAAAAAATAGAAGATATTTCTGTATTATAAATTTTATTTGAATCTATAATTTCTTTATGTCGGTTCTGTAATAAAA
>CAJPUK010000035.1 GCA_905373785.1 uncultured Johnsonella sp.
AAATATAAATAAATATTAAGGTTAATGTTAAAAAGACAGATAATACATTTTTTCTATAATATAAAAAGATTCTCTGTATTGAAAAATTACAGTTAATTTACAGAAGGCTTAGCCGCTGACTTTTTGCCAATAATAGGCAGAGGTGTTGTAAGACCTCGACAGGCATTTACAATGCCTAAAATACAAAGAACTAAAAATATTATACCTATAATAGTTGATATAATACCGAAAACGGCAACTATGAAAAATCCTACTGCAAATACAATCTGTATATATTCTTCTATATATTGATAAAACATAACTCCAAAAAATAAGCCGGATATAGCAAAAACCATATAAACAACACGAACTACCGATAAAATAATAATTCCGAAAATAGTTAATTTTGCTCCTTGACGCACATGAAACTGGACAAATTCATCATCCTTTGCTGCAATCAAAGGAATAAGAACAAGTATGCCAAGATAAGAAAGACAGGCAAGTACTTTGCTTTTGGCAGTCATAAAACCTCCTTTATGTTAAGTCTCCTCAGATAAACTGATTATAATATGTAAGATGAAAATTAACAAGACGCTTTGGCACATAAACAACAGCTGTTTATCTCCCTCAATTCTTTATACTGCTAACTACCATCCAATCTTATACATCGGTGGACTAATTAAGGGATAAATGATATACTACAAAATATCGCAACAGATATATTAAGAAAAATATCCTATATGATACCGATATAAAGCACTCATATTATATTAAGGGGATTTTATGGACAGAGAAGCAAAAATAAGTAAACTTTTCTCAGGCTACATGAAATGGCCGTCATACATAGCTATACTATTTATAGGACTAAGTGTACTTATATTTATAGTAGATACGGTGGCAGGACTTATAATGTTATTTATAAGTGTAATATTTCTTGCCGCTCTCGCATTATTTTATACAAACTATAAACAATATATAGATATGGCTATAGTTTCTTATGCCGTGAATTTTCATGAGAAACAAAGCGAGTTGAACCTGGAACTTGACATACCCTATGCAATACTTAATGAAGAGGCTGCGGTAGTCTGGTCCAACAGAAAGTTTGATGAGATATTTAATACAAACAGACAGGCATACAGAAAGCTTACACGTGTGTTTGGAGAGATTGATTTAAGACAGGTATCTCAAAAAAATGAGTTTTGTATTAAATATGACAAAAGAAGTTACAGACTCGTATTAAAGACAGCCAAGGTGGAGGATAGAATACTGTACTCATTGTATTTGTATGATGAAACGGAGCTTGGAAATATAAGAGACTTATTGCTGGCTTCCACCTTAGTTTCAGGCTATATATACATAGACAATTATGAAGAAGTTATGCAAAGTGTTGAGGAAGTAAGAAGTTCCCTTCTGCTGGCATTAATAGACAGAAAAATAAAACAATACTTTGCAGATGAGGGAATAGTTCATAAACTTGAAAAAGATAAATACTTCTTCGTTACCAATCACGCTTACCTGATGAAGCTTAAAGAATCAAGGTTTGAGATTCTGGAAGAAGCCAAGGAGATAAGTATAGGCAATACTATGAGTATTACTCTGAGTATAGGTATAGGTGAGGGAGCCGAAACCTTTGGTGAAAGCTCCGACTATGCAAGTATGGCGATAGAAATGGCACTTGCCAGGGGCGGAGATCAGGTGGTAATAAAAAATAAAGAGGACTTACTTTATTATGGCGGCAAATCCCAGTCCGTAGAAAAAACTACAAGGGTAAAGGCAAGAGTAAAAGCAAAGGCGCTTAGTGAGCTGATTCTCAGTAAGAAAAAAATCATTATTATGGGGCATAAGGTAATGGATATAGATTGCCTGGGTTCGGCACTCGGTGTGTGGTGCATAGCAAATGAACTTAAAAGAACCGCCCATATAGTAAGTACGCAGGTCAATACCGCCGTAAAAAATGTACTTGATAAGTTTGTACCTCCGGCATATCCCGAGGATTTATTTATAGATGCAAAAAAGGCGGAAAAAATCATAGATGCCGACACTCTTTTGATAGTGGTTGATGTGAACAGACCAAGCATTACCGAAGCACCGGAGCTTTTGACCCTAACCGACAATATAGTGGTCTTAGACCACCACAGGCAGGGAAGCGAAAGTATAAGGAATGCAAAACTTTCATATATAGAAAGTTATGCCTCCAGTGCCTGTGAAATGGTAGCCGAAATACTTCAATATGTGGAAGACGGCATAAAGCTTAAACCGGATGAGGCTGATGCGATGTATGCGGGTATAGTAGTCGATACACAAAATTTTAATAATCAAACCGGAGTAAGAACCTTTGAAGCGGCAGCTTTCTTAAAAAGAAACGGTGCCGATACTACAAGGGTAAGAAAACTTTTCAGAGAAAATGTTAATGATTACATAGCCAAGGCGGAAGCCACACATAATGTAACTATATATGAGGAGCATTATGCCATAAGTTATTGTCCGGCTGAGGGGCTTGAGCGACCTACAGTTGTCTGTGCTCAGGTTGCCAATGATTTGCTGAACATCATAGGTATTAAGGCAAGTATAGTATTTACCAAGGTGGGCAATACTGTATACATAAGTGCAAGATCGATAGACGAGGCAAATGTTCAATTTATGATGGAGAAAATAGGCGGTGGCGGACACAGAGCCATAGCCGGTGCCCAGCTTAAAGATATGGATATAGATACTGCAATAGATAGAGTAAAGAGGCTTATAACAGACATGATTAGTAAAGGAGAATTATAGATATGAAGATAGTACTTTTAGAAGATGTAAAATCACTCGGTAAAAAAGGTGAGATCGTTGAAGTTGCCGAAGGTTATGCAAGGAACTTTATTTTACCCAAGAAAAAGGGTGTAGAAGCTACAAGCAGTAACCTTAACACTCTTAAACTGCAAAAGGCCAATGCCGAAAAGATAGAAAAAGAAAATATAGAAGCTGCCAAGGTGTTGGCGGAAAAACTTAATGAAAGCAGTGTAAGCTTAAGGATTAAAGGCGGAGAGGGCGGAAGAACCTTCGGATCGGTTACCTCCAAGGAGATAGCGGCAGCACTTAAGTCTCAACTTGATTTGGATGTGGATAAAAAGAAGATAATGCTTAGTGAAACTATTAAGACCTTCGGTACACATGAGGTGGACATAAAAATATACAAGGGAATCAATGCCAAACTTAAAGTTAAGGTAGATGAGGAGTAGGTATGGAAGAGACCTTATTAAAGAGGATACTTCCGCATAGTATAGAGGCTGAGCAGTCGGTTATAGGTTCTATGCTTATGGATAAGGATGCGGTAATAGTTGCTTTGGACATGATAAGCTCTGAGGACTTTTATTCAAAGCAATATGCCATACTTTATGAAACTATGCTGGAGCTTTTTAATGAAGGTAAGGAAATGGACCTGGTAGTTATACAAGACAGGCTGAGGGAAAAAAATGTAGCACCTGAGCTTAGCAGTCTTGACTTTATTAAAGAAATCATAACTACAGTACCGACTTCCGCCAATATCAAATACTATGCTACCATAGTAAAGGAAAAGTCGACTCTAAGGAAACTTATAAAGCTTAATGAAGATATAGCAAATTCCTGTTATGTAGGAAGTGACAGCCTTGAAGACATACTTGCACGCACGGAAAAGGATATATTTGAACTGCTGCAATCAAGAACAGCCAAGGACATAAGACCTATAGAAGATATTGCTAAAAATGTTCTATATAGAATAGAGGCTGCCAGCAGGACAAGGGAGGTAGTAACCGGTATACCTACCGGTTTTATAGACTTAGACTATAAGACCAGCGGTTTGCAGCCTTCGGATCTTGTGCTGATAGCGGCAAGACCTTCTATGGGAAAGACCGCATTTGTTCTGAATATGGTGCAGCATATAGCAATGAAAAAAGAGCTTCCCTGTATGATATTTTCATTGGAAATGAGCAGCGAACAACTGGTGCAGCGTATGATTGCCATGGAAACCGGTATAGACTCACAAAAATTAAGAACCGGCAATCTTAATGATAATGACTGGGATCCGCTTATAAGAGGCATTGTGGATGTAAGTGATTCAAAAATCATCATAGATGATACTCCGGGTATAAGCGTGGGAGAACTTAGGAGTAAGTGTAGGAAGGTAAAGCTTGAAAAGGGTCTTAGCATAGTAATTATAGACTATTTACAGTTAATGACAGGTTCTTCAAAACGCTCGGAAAACAGGCAGCAGGAAATCTCCGAAATATCAAGAAGCCTAAAAGCCCTTGCCAGAGAGATAAAAGCACCTGTGGTCGCACTTTCACAGCTGTCCCGTGCCTGTGAGACAAGACCGGATCACAGACCTATGCTTTCCGACTTAAGAGAGTCCGGAGCTATAGAGCAGGATGCGGATATCGTAATGTTTTTATACAGAGATGATTACTATCATAAAGATACAGAGCATCCCAATGAGGCGGAAGTAATTATAGCAAAGCAAAGAAACGGACCTATAGGAACTGTTAATCTGATGTGGAAGCCCGAGACTACAAGGTTTGTCAACATATCAAGAAGAGGGTAAATAAGCTAAAGCGGATAATGTGTACTTCATTATCCGTATTTATTTATATAATTAATATAGTGGAGTATTTGCAATGAAATAAGAAGGCAAGCTACACTTATGAGGGATATTACAGGCTCAGGTTAAAGAATGGGGTAAAGGTATGATTTTATATCATGGAAGTAATGTAATGGTAGACATTCCCAAAATAATAAATACAAATAGAGGTTTAGATTTTGGAACAGGTTTTTATACAACTACAGATTACGAGCAAGCCAAACAATGGGCTGTATTAAAGGCAAAAAGGAAGAAAATGGGAATACCTACAGTGTCGGTGTATGATTTTGATGAAAGTTTATTTAACTCAAATTTATTATGTAAAATCTTTGAAAAAGCTAATGCAGATTGGCTTGAATATGTTGCTTCAAACCGTACAGGGGCATATAAGGGAGTACAATATGATGTAGTGGCAGGTCCGGTGGCTAATGATAGAACTATTTTAGTTATAAATGACTATATATCAGGAGCATATTCATTTGAAACAGCAATAATGCTTTTAGAAAGTGCAAAGCTAAAAGACCAGTATGCTTTTTTGACTTTCAAGGCAATAAAGGAATTGGAATTTAAGGAGGCTAAGAAAAATGTTGGATAAAAGAATACAAGAGCATATGCGTCATTATATTGACACAGAAGTATCTACTATGATTTCAGAAAATCGCAATATAACTCCTATAGATGGATTAAGAATGTTCTTAAATTCTGAAACATATGATATGCTTTGTGATGATAGCTTGAACTTATGGGAGTTCAGCCCACTTGCAATTTATGATATGTGGGAAAATGAAATAAAGACCGGTGATCCTAGAAATTCTTTATATCTGTGAGGTGATAAGAATGAATGAAAAATTTTTATTTTTCACATATTTACTTGAAAAATATGCAACTTATAAAGGAAAGAAGACCAAAGATGTGTTAAAAGAATGGGATGAAAAAGCAATTACAAAAGAAATATATGAAAATTATTTTCAATATCACCAGGAGAGAATTGAGAATGCCTATGAAGATATTGATAGCCTTATGAAAACAGGTAAACATCTTTGGTAATTAAGGTTAATTAGATATCCGTATTAAATTAGCAAAAAGGAGATAAAGAATTATGTTAAAAGAAGGAATAAAAGGATGTATAGAAACTGTTGCAACAAATGAGAAAACAGCCAAGGCTTTAGGCAGCGGCGGTTTGGATGTTTTTGCAACTCCTATGATGATCTCGCTTATGGAAGAAACTTGTTTTAAGAGTGTAGACTCTGAACTTGAAGCTGAAAACACAACAGTGGGTATAGAAGTTAACATAAAGCACCTTGCAGCAACTCCGGTCGGCATGAAAGTAAGATGTGAGTCGGAGCTTATAAAAATTGAGAACAGGGCATTGACCTTTACCGTAAAAGCCTATGATGAGAAGGGGCTTATCGGAGAGGGAGTACATCAGAGATTTATAGTACAAAGAGAGAAGTTTCAAAAAAAGGCGAATGAGAAGCTTATGTAATATGTTAATAATTTTTGACAAATAAACTTCCACCTTGTATTTTAATCATACTCATACTATAGGGCTTATTGATAGGAATGTGTTCTAAAATTTACTTGGTATCAGCAAGGGAGTATGTTATAATGAACTGACCTTAAGTCTGCTTGTAGTAGTTAAACTATGATTAAAACACAGCAGAATTTGTGCTTGTAATATGGATATTATGAAAAAAGGCATTAATAGATATTTTAAGAATAATTTTTACTATAAATATAAATCCAATAGCTGTACCTACAGTCTTGGCATTAGTCGATAACATAGATTTGCCAAGAGGAAAAATCAATACATTCAGTATTGGAGCTGCAATGGCTACAGTAGCTCGTTCGCTGTCTGTATATGAGAATAAAGGAACGGACGGCAATTGGGTGAAATATTATTGTTACAGTGATTTATTACCTGAGAATATTCCCGGTGATAGGTCAGTTACTAAAGAGGTGTTTATGCGATCTGAAGATGCAGCAAAAGCAGGATACCGTTATGATTAGATATATGTTAATTGATAGGAGGATTTATGAAATCTATTGGAAAGATACTCAGTGTTGTTACTGTTGCGACATTACTTGGTTCGATGCCTGTTATGGCTTCGAATGGTTCACAACCTGTTACTAAGTTACTTAAAGATGATCCAAATGCTGGTATAAGTACAGCAACTGGTATACTTCAAGAAGATCTCAAAAATGAAAATTTTATAGGAAACTATTCAGAGTCTGAGTTTATAAAAGATTTTCACATAAAAGATGAAAAGAAAAGCGAATTACCAGTTAATTGGTATCTGCATCCATACGATTTGGATGCTTCCTTCTATAAGCCTTGGAGTGGGATGGCTAAAAGAGCAGGAACTTCGTATAGGGGAGCCACTAAAGCTCATACAAATAAAGGTTATACTTTTACTACAGATATAAATCCAGACGTATTTATTGAACAAGGTGCTTTGAATGCAGCAGCCACTATAGAGGTTATCACAGCAAAGGCTAAGAGACTTATTACACAAGATATGAAATCTTTACCTGAAGACAAGAAGTTAGAAATTGTAATGGATATCATAAAAAGAGATATGTCTTATGACTATACCTTAAATGTTGCTACTCAACAATGTCATCTTCAGAAAATAAATGAAGGTTTAGGGGTTTGTACAGATATGTCCCTGCTCGCCTTGTACTTATGTGATGAGATAGGTCTACAGGAACCAGGAGTTGTTGGAGTACAATTAGATGCTCCACACACATTTAACTTTGTTAATGTTAATGGCGTTAGAACCTATTTTGACCCAACTGCTGTAGTGACTGCTAATGATAAGAAGACATTCACAGACCCTATTGAGTATGTGAAATATGGTTGGGGAAAAGTTGGATTTGGTACTATATATCCGATAAAGATATATGATTTTACAATCTCAACAATAACAGGATCAAAGAATTAATGAAAATTAGAAAATTAGTTTCAGTGTTATTGGCTGTATCTTTAATGATATAGCCAATAACTGTATCAGCTTCCACTGGTTCTATCTCTACACCAAGAGTAGATATACCTAGACCAGGAGGATGGTCGGGTAATGTGGATTTAAACAGACTGGCAGCTACCTATAGTAGATGGGGATGGAGAATAATAACATTTGGTGATACAAGACCGATTGTGGAATCTAATGTACAGCCATTAGAGGGGGAATACTCCAAGTTTATAAATGATACCTTCGATAAGGGGACGGAAACGAAATCTATGATTTCAACAACTCTATTATCTATCCAAGTTTAGAAATAATAACCCCGATAAGGATACAGTGTAGCATTACCTGCATTGGAAATTTTTTATAATTACCGTACTGTAGGGAATCCGTAGAGTGTGGATGATGAACTTTTTTGCAACTCAATCTTTGTAGCGTTTAGCCTTTTCGATAAAGCGAGTTACAAATTTCATAGGCGAGGACTGTTTGAGCGTCAGCTCGCCCGGTTTTTGGCGAGCAAGCGAGTTCCGCAGCCTGTGTAAAATTTGTCGAAGCTTTGAGAAAGGGCTGCGGGTAAGATTGAGTTGCAAAAAGAGTTCATCCTATACCCAACCAATGTCAGGCATCAAAAAGCCTTTTCCTGACATATATTTATTTTTTATTGCTTTTTAATAATAATTGTGTTATAGTTTTTAGCGTATGGAATATAGAGATTAAAACAGGGGGGTTAAATCCCCCTTATACAATAATCGAGCTATAATAATAGTAGAGTTTCCATGCAAATATTTTTTTGACCACCCATAAGGGTTAAGGCCATACGGACAGCCGGGTCAACTGCCGATTGGCAACTTTAGTTGCCTTATTGATTGAGTTAAAAGCTCGAATTTTATAAGTTGGTTACTTTATAAACCATAGTGCCGGAAGGCACATCAACTTGTGAAACGGTCAATAAGAGTAGTAAAAGTAAAATGTTTGCTATATAGACTCTCATACTATTATTATCACAACTTTTATTAGTTGTGAGTTTATATATGTTTATGACCGCAAGCAAGTGTGAAAACACTTGCTTTTTTAGTGCAAAAGACGGGAGTAAAGTTCTCAGATAAGCAAGCTGATTCTAATGATTTTTTATAAATTGACTTATTGACAGACAGTACGGCAAAAGATACAGTTTTGCTTATAAAAATCTCTAAATATTTGTTAAGTTATTTTGCAGAGTTTTCACTCGGAAAAACACATAACGTATTGCGACTTCAATGCAAGCTCTACTATAGTTTAACAATTGCAACAAAATAAGTACGATCAGCAAATACTAAAAACAAAATTTTTAAGATGAATTAGAGAACAATTAAAGACCTAAACATTTGCAAGAAATAAAAAAAACACTAAAACTTGGAGGCGGCTATGGATCAGAGCAGAGCACCAATACATGAAGCATTGGAGAAATTTAGAAAAAAAAGGGTAGTACCCTTTGATGTGCCGGGGCATAAAAGAGGCAGAGGCAATAAAGAACTAAAAGACTTTTTGGGAGAGACCTGTGTAGGCATAGATGTAAACTCTATGAAACCGCTTGATAACCTTTGCCATCCGGTATCTGTAATAAAAGAAGCGGAACAACTGGCAGCGGAGGCATTTGGGGCGGCACATGCCTTCCTGATGGTAGGAGGTACGACCTCGGCAGTGCAAAGCATGGTACTTGCCGTATGTAAAAGGGGAGATAAGATAATACTTCCGAGAAATGTACACCGCTCGGTTATAAATGCCATGGTACTTTGCGGTGCCGTACCGGTGTATGTCAATCCGGATGTAGACCAAAAGCTTGGAATAGCCTTGGGTATGAAGGTCTCACAGGTTGAGGAGGCAATAAAAGAAAACCCGGATGCGGTGGCAATATTTGTAAATAACCCTACCTATTACGGTATATGCTCGGACATAAGATCCATAGTGAAACTGGCGCATGACAATGATATGTATGTGCTTGCAGATGAAGCACACGGAACACACTTTTATTTCGGAGAGAATTTACCTATAGATGCAATAAATGCAGGTGCGGATATGGCAGCGGTAAGTATGCACAAATCCGGAGGCAGCCTTACACAAAGCTCTATACTTTTAATAGGTAAGGAAATGCATGAGGGCTATGTAAGACAGATCATTAACCTTACACAAACCACCAGTGCATCATATTTGCTTTTATCAAGCCTTGATATATCCAGAAGAAACCTTGCACTGCGTGGAAAGGAAATATTTGCACAGGTAATGGATCTGGCGGAGTATGCCAGAAAAGAGATATCAAATATCGGAGGTTATTATGCCTATTCTTCTGATATGATAAACCACGACAGCATATATGATTTTGATAAAACCAAACTTTCTATTTATACTTTGGATATAGGACTGGCAGGTATAGAGGTGTATGACAAACTTAGGGATGAGTACGATATACAGATAGAATTCGGAGACATGGGCAATATCTTAGCCTATCTTTCAATAGGCGACAGAAAACAGGATATAGAAAGACTGGCAAGTTCCCTTGCTGAGATAAAAAGGCTTAACAGCCGAGGAAAGGAAGGGCTTATGCCTCACGAGTACATAAGTCCGGAACTGGCGGTATCCCCACAGGCGGCATTCTATGCGGATAAGGAGCAGCTGGATTTACAGGAAACATCAGGCAGGATCTGCTCGGAATTTCTTATGTGTTATCCGCCGGGGATCCCTATACTTGCACCCGGAGAGATGATCACGGATAGAATACTTGACTATATTATATATGCCAAGGAAAAGGGTTGTTCAATCACAGGACCGGAAGATCCCGATATTAATAAATTAAATGTATTAAAGTTACCTATACAAATGTTTTAGAAGGAGGTAGATTATGGAATTATGGTTTGCGGAAAGGCATACTCAAAATGTAAAATTTTCTATTAGAGTAGATAGGCAGTTGTATAGCGGTCAAAGCGATCATCAAAGAATAGATATATTTGAATCAAAGGAATTCGGAAGATTTTTAACACTGGACGGCTTTATGATGCTGACGGAAAAAGATGAATTTATCTATCATGAAATGATTGCCCATGTACCTATGGCGGTGCATCCTAATGTTGAGAAGGTATTGGTAATAGGAGGCGGAGACGGCGGTGTGGTAAGAGAGCTTTGCAAATACCGTGATATCAAGCATATAGACTTGGTAGAAGTCGATCCCTTGGTCGTAGAAGTTTGCAGAGAGTATCTACCTTCCGTAGCTTGCAGGCTTGATGATGAGAGGGTGCATATAAGGCATGATGACGGACTTAGATTTTTACGTTCCGTAGAAAATGAGTATGACTTAATTATAGCCGATACCACAGATCCTTTCGGACCGAGCGAGGGGCTTTTTACCAAAGAATTTTACGGAAGCTGCTACAAGGCGCTTAAAGAGGACGGAATAATGATGAACCAGCATGAAAGCCCCTTCTATGAAGAAGATGCCATTACCACCCAAAAGATACATCAGCGTATCATATCAAGTTTTCCGATAAGCAAGGTATATCAGGCTCATGTACCCAGCTATGCTACCGGACATTGGCTTTTCGGCTTTGCCTCAAAGGTCTACCATCCGGTAAGAAATCTGGACTCTGTAAGCTGGAATATGAAGGGTATAAGCACAAGATACTACACAACGAATTTGCACAGCGGTTCATTTACCTTACCATACTATGTAGAGGAGTTACTTAAAAATGTTGAATAATAATATAGAAACTTTTATAGCCTGTGACAAGCCTTATGAAGAAGCCGATATAGTTATATTCGGAGCTCCTTTTGACTCTACCACCTCTTTTAGACCGGGGACAAGATTTGCATCCAAGGCTATAAGGGGAGAAAGTTTCGGTCTGGAGACCTACAGCCCTTATCAGGACAAGGATCTTAGCGAGATAGCGGTTTTTGACAGCGGAGACCTGGAGCTTTGCTTTGGAGACAGTGAAAAGGCACTTGCGGCTATAGAAGAAAGAACGAATATTATATTAAATGATAAAAAAATCCCTCTGATGATAGGCGGAGAGCATTTGGTAAGCCTTGGAGCGGTAAGGGCGGCTTATAAGAAGTATCCGGATCTGCATTTGATACAATTTGATGCACATACCGACCTTAGAGAAGATTACCTTGGTGCAAAATTCTCACACGCCAGTGTAATAAGAAGGTGTCATGACTTTTTGGGAGACGGGCGCATACACCAATTCGGAATACGCTCCGGAGAAAAGGTGGAGTTTGAATGGGCTAAGGAGCATACCAATCTGCACAAATTCAACTTAAGCAAGCTTGAAAGCAGCCTAAGTCATATAAAAGGCTCTAAGGTATACTTTACCATAGATTTAGATGTACTTGATCCTTCGGTATTTCCGGGAACCGGTACACCTGAGGCAGGCGGCATAAGCTTTCTGGAACTTTTAGAGGGCATAAGATTGGTTGCGGAGTATACCGATATAATTGCCTGTGATGTCAATGAATTAAGCCCCATATATGACCAGTCAGGTGCTTCAACAGCCACCGCCTGCAAGGTTATAAGGGAGCTTTTGTTGGCAATATAAAGCCAAATTAAGATAAGGAGATAAATATGTCAAGAGTATTAATAGTAGGTTGCGGAGGAGTTGCAAGCGTAGCAGTACATAAGTGCTGCCAAAACTCCGAAATATTTACAGATATATGTATAGCAAGTCGTACGGTATCAAAGTGCGATAAGTTAAAGAGTGAATTGGAAGGAAAGACTAAGACCAATATAAGTACAGCAAGTCTTAATGCCGACAATGTAGACGAGATAGTTAAGCTTATAGAAAGCTACAAGCCTGATCTGGTACTTAATCTTGCACTTCCCTATCAGGATCTTACCATTATGGAAGCCTGCCTTAAAACCAAGGTTGATTATGTTGATACCGCAAACTATGAGCCGGAAGATACCGCAAAGTTTGAGTACAGTTGGCAGTGGGCATACAGAGAAAGATTTGAAAAGGCAGGCATTACAGCTTTACTTGGAAGCGGATTCGATCCGGGAGTTACAAGTGTGTTCTCAGCTTATGCTATGAAGCATTATTTTGATGAAATCAACTATATTGATATATTGGACTGCAATGGCGGTGATCACGGCTATCCTTTTGCTACAAACTTTAACCCTGAAATCAATATAAGAGAAGTAAGTGCCAAGGGTAGTTACTGGGAAGACGGCAAGTGGGTTGAGACCGAGCCTATGGAAATCAAGCGTGTGTATGACTTCCCGCAGGTCGGAGTAAAGGATATGTACCTTTTACACCATGAGGAGCTTGAGTCATTGGCACTTAATATAAAGGGAATTAAGAGAATAAGATTCTTTATGACCTTTGGACAAAGTTACCTTACCCATCTTAAATGCTTAGAAAATGTAGGAATGACCTCCATAGAGCCTATAGAGTTTGAAGGTAAGCAAATAATTCCGCTACAGTTTTTAAAGGCTGTACTTCCGGATCCTTCCTCACTCGGTCCAAGAACCAAGGGTAAGACCAATATAGGCTGTATCTTCAGAGGTAAAAAAGACGGTAAGGAAAAGAATCTCTACATATATAATGTCTGCGATCACGAGTCCTGCTACAAGGAAGTAGGCTCACAGGCGGTTGCTTATACTACCGGTGTGCCGGCAATGATAGGTGCAATGATGCTTTTAACCAAGACTTGGGATAAAAAGGGCGTATTTAATATAGAAGAGTTTGATCCGGATCCTTTCATGGAAGCACTTAATAAGTGGGGACTTCCTTGGGTTGTAGAGGAAAATCCTACATTGGTAGACTAAGATGGCAAGTATATATGATATAAACACTCCTGCCTTTGTAATTGATTTGGATAAACTTAAAACTAATCTTTGCTTATTAAAATCAATTAAGGAAGAAACAAAGGCTAAGATACTTTTGGCACAAAAGGCGTATTCCTGCTTTTATACCTATCCTTTGATAGCCAAGTACCTTGACGGAACAACTGCCAGCGGTATATATGAAGCAAGACTTGGTTATGAGGAATTCAAAAAAGAAGTGCATATTTTCTCACCTGCATATAAGGCTAAAGATATGGAGGAAATAGTTAAAATAGCAAAGCATATAGTATTTAACTCCTTTTCTCAACTTACTTTATACGCAAGGCTTGCCAAGGAAAATAATTGCGAGATAGCTCTTAGGATAAATCCGGAATGTTCCACACAGACGGAGCATGAGATCTATGATCCTTGCAGCAGCGGCTCAAGACTTGGTGTAAGGATAGCCGAGTTTGAGAAGGCACTTGAAAGTAAAGAGGGTAGGGAGCTTTACTCCATGCTTGACGGACTGCATTTTCATACTCTGTGTGAGCAAAACTCGGATGACCTGCATACGACTTTGCAGGCTGTAGAACAAAAGTTTGGAAAATATTTACCCGACATGAGGTGGCTTAACTTCGGCGGAGGACATCATATTACAAGAAAAGATTATGATGTGGAACTTCTTAAAAAGTGCATAGCTAAAATGAGGGATAAGTATAATTTAAGCATATACCTTGAGCCGGGAGAGGCGGTAGTCTTAAATGCCGGCTACCTTGTAGCTACGGTGATAGATGTGGTCGAAGCTGACATTCCGGTCGCAATACTGGATACCTCGGCTGCCTGCCATATGCCTGATGTTATAGAGATGCCTTACAGACCTCCGCTTAAAGACTCTTCCCTGCCGCATGAGAAAGAATATACTTACAGACTTGCAGGACCCACCTGTCTTGCCGGTGATGTGATAGGAGAATATTCATTTGATAAAGCTCTTAAAGTAGGAGATAGACTTATACTTGAAGATATGGCACTGTATACAATGGTTAAGACCAATACCTTTAACGGAATGCCGCTACCTGACATAACTGTTATGGAAAAGGGTGAGTGCAGTCTTATAAAAAGTTTCTCTTATGATGATTTTAAGATGAGACTTAGTTAATGTTTATTGTTACGGATATTAAACATAGCCTTAAGATAAATAAGGGGCTGTCGCATTAAGAACAAATATACTTTATATAGTTGAAAACACTGTATAAAATATTATTTGCCGTTTATGCGACAGCCCCTTTATTATTGAATACAACAAAACAATAATTCCTTAGTCTAAGAAGCCTTATGCTTTAATCACTAATTAAATATATTTCTGTTAAAAATCACGCCATAAAGAGATAACAATATCATCAAGTTTAACGGCAATCTCACCTCATATCTAAGCTGTTTGATATCGTGTCCTACTTATCTTAATTTGACAAGCCTTATTTCAGTAACTGCTCCGTTTTGTACCGTAAGATCCAAACTCATACTTTCATTTGTATCATAAAAATTTATGAAATCCTGCTTTGTACAATCCACAGCAGGAGCCAATTTGAATTTTGTTTTGTAGCGAGTGTTACTTGTAAGAGTATAGCTTAGCGACTTATGACCGATATACTGCTCGTCATAATATCCATACATATCTGCGTTTATTGAAATTGTATTTCCGCTTATACTAAAAAAATCCGCTCCGTTATTTTCAAAAAAGAAGTTGTAAGTTCCGTTATTTACATTGCTGCTATTTGTCCCTGCTCCTATCCATTTGCCGTTATAGTCTACCTGATACCCGTCCGGTGTAGTTGTAGAGGTGAGCATAGCACCGTCAAAACCGAGATAATAATCACCTATCCACCTATTTGCGACCATACAGCCGCTACCGTCAAAATAATACCATTTATAGTCATAATCTTGAAGCCAGTCATTTGTTATTATGTAGCCGTCTCCCTTAGCATAATACCATTTGGAATCGAAATCAATAAACCAACACCCCGCATAGTATGAACCATCGTCAAATTCATACCTCCAACCTTTGCCATCCTGCCTCCAATGTCCCGGACCCGGATCGTCCGTATGAGGTTCTGCATATGAACTTATAGCCATAGCAGATATTGCAATTGCAAATGATAAAGTAAACAATAATTTTTTCATAACAAACCTCCTTTGATTTGGAATAATTTATAAAATATTTTTATTGGAAGTTAATTCTAGCATTTCAGGCATGAAAAATATATTATTCAATGAATACTCTTTTGCCAAAATCACCAATATTATTCAATGAATAAGAATACATTGCACAAAAATAGGATGGATTTTTGTGCAATATAACAGAAGATGTAATACAACATATAAATTCTATATATTAGTAGGTTAATATTTATTTGACTCAATAACTGTAAAATAATTAAATTTTAATCAAGGCAGATATCTGCTTAAGCTAAAACAGGATAAGATATAAGATTTTAAAGGCTTATATAAAATAAAAAGTGATAGGTTGAAAATAAAAAAATTATGCACGGAAAATAAAATTAATCAGAACTAAAAAATATTAATTAGGCAAGCCTAAGATGTAAAATTCTAAAATTGAATATATTGCATAAAAAGATGTAATGATTTTTATGCAATATGTTCTTATTCATTGAATAATATTTTGTTTTTTTACGAAAAAGTATTCATTGAATAATATACTTTTTTTGATTTTCAGTCTAATATGTCCGCAAGAAGTAACAAAAACTTAATTTAATTTCAGCTATTGAAATTAGAAAAAAGCTTAAAAAGTTATGTTAAGGAAAAAGTTATATTCTTAATAGTTACAGGAATAAACTATTAAACAGAAAGGGGACTTACTTATGAAAGGGAAAGGAAGAGGTTTAATTAGTAAAGGTTTGACAATACTTGGTATTGCAGCCGGCTTATTTCTTATAAACTCAAGACCGGCACATGCAACTATGATCTACAATGATTATGAACCTACATTTGAGTATCAATATGGAGCATATGTAGACGAAACACTGGGATATACTGCACTGAATACTGTTTCACCCCAAGCTATAGGAGCAAGCGATTTGAATTTCGGTGTTGATGGAAATTATGCTTTGCAGATTACCGGTACGGCGCAGCCGCCGGGGCATTATTTGCTTGATATCAGTTCTACACCTATTCAAGTACATGATCCTTCAGTATTATTGTATTTGAATATAAAGATTACAGCAAATGTATATCTTCCATACGAGATAAGGTATGTGGATGAGTCAGGAAACTTGCTTCTTACTGATAACGGAAGGATATATGAGGATAATAAATGGGAGAATACACAGCATGAATTTATTGCTGTTTTAAGTGACGCAGGTCAAAGGTATCGTGTAAAGGGGTCACAAACATATTCCGCATCGGAGTTTAGGGACGGTACTCCTCCTGAAGTATTTATAAGTACTCTATACGCACAGCCAACCGGAGTGAACGGAGCGAAGACTGTAGTCTATACCTTAGTTTGTGAGAAGGTAACCGGTTCAGGCGGCTCAGGCGGCTCAGGCGGTGGTTCAGGCGGCACAGGCGGCGGTTCAGGAAGCGGCACAGGCGGCGGTTCAGGAAGCGGCACAGGCGGCGGCTCAGGAAGCGGCTCAGGTGGCGGTTCAGGAAGCGGCACAGGCGGCGGCTCAGGAAGCGGCTCAGGTGGCGGTT
>CAJPUK010000036.1 GCA_905373785.1 uncultured Johnsonella sp.
ATTTGTACCTCGCTTTATCAAAAGGGTTAACCGCTAAAAAGATTGAATTATACGGGTTTTTTTTATCTCCCGCCACACTACTGTTACAAAAGATTAGTGGTGTGTAGATATATTTATAATTGTTTATGTTGTCAAGGGGAAGGCGGAGGGGGATGTGTGGCAGCGACTTTATTCCGAACTTATAAAAATCTTTATAAATAATTGCTCATTTTTTTGTTACCCGGGTATTCTGCAATCTGAAACATTTAAAAAAATCTTTGATAGGGCTTGTAGCTACTATACTTTATAAGCTTAAAGATGTATAATAATACCAGTTATTTTTATAAGCTTAAGCTTAAACTTATTAAATACAAATATATATATATATTGTAAAGAGAGGATTTTATGCAAATTTTTAGAACTGCAGATTATTTAGAGGTAAGCAAAAAGGCTGCATCCATTATAGCAAGTCAAGTTATATTAAAGCCAAATGCTATACTTGGCTTGGCAACAGGTTCTACGCCTATAAAAACTTACGAGCTTTTAGTAAGAATGTATGAGGCCGGTGATTTGGATTTTTCACAAATCAGTACTATTAACCTTGATGAGTACAGAGGATTGGAGGCAACACATAAACAAAGCTACAGGTATTTTATGAATCAACATTTATTTGACCATATAAATATTAACAAGGCAAATACCTATCTTCCTGACGGTATGGAGCCGGACAGTATAAAAGCTTGCAAAGAATATGAGGCTATCATAAAGAATTCAGCCGGTATAGATTTACAAGTTCTGGGACTCGGACATAACGGTCATATAGGTTTTAATGAGCCAAGTGACAGTTTCAGTATAGGCACTCACTGTGTGGATCTTACTGCAAGTACCATAGAGGCAAATAAAAGGTTTTTCAACAGCATAGAAGAAGTTCCGAAACAGGCATACACCATGGGCATAGCTTCTATATTATCCGCTAAAAAAATACTTTTATTGGTTTCCGGAGAAGATAAGGCAGCTATACTTGCCAAGGCTATAAAAGGAAAAGTTACTCCGGAGGTTCCCGCTTCTATATTACAATTACATCAGGATGTAGTTGTAGTCGCAGATGAAAAAGCTTTACTTGGCATGTAATACAATATATAATTTGAGTATTAATGTATTTTAGGAGGTTATGATGGCAAGTTTGTCGCTTAAAGGTGTAGAAAAAATTTACCCTAACGGTTTTAAGGCTGTGCAGAATTTTAATTTGGACATTGCAGACAAAGAATTTATAATATTTGTAGGTCCTTCCGGCTGTGGAAAATCCACCACGCTTCGTATGATTGCAGGGCTTGAGGACATCAGTGCCGGTACCTTGGAGATTGACGGCAAGGTAGTTAATGATGTTGAACCTAAGGACAGAGATATAGCTATGGTATTCCAAAACTATGCGCTATATCCACATATGACAGTTTATGAGAATATGGCTTTCGGACTTAAACTCAGAAAGCTGCCCAAAGACGAAATTGACAAGAAGGTTCGCAATGCCGCTTCAATCCTCGGACTTGAGGCATTGCTCGACAGAAAACCGAAGGCTCTTTCAGGAGGTCAAAGACAGCGTGTAGCCATGGGTAGAGCTATTGTCAGAAACCCTAAGGTATTCTTAATGGATGAGCCTTTATCAAACCTTGATGCAAAACTTAGGGTTCAGATGCGTATAGAGATTGCAAAATTGCATGAAAGTCTCGGAGCAACTATTATTTATGTAACTCATGACCAAACCGAGGCTATGACTTTGGGTACAAGAATAGTAGTTATGAAGGATGGAGTTGTTCAGCAGGTTGACACACCCAAAAACCTTTACAACAATCCTTGCAATACCTTTGTGGCAAGTTTTATAGGCTCTCCTCAGATGAATTTCCTTGATGCCAAGGTTAATGTAATTTCAAAGGATAGTGTGGAGCTTAAAGTAGGTTCTTACAGCCTTAAACTACCTGCCGATAAGATAGAGAAACTTGTAAATGATAATTATAACGGCAAGGAAGTCATACTCGGTATTCGTCCTGAAGATATACATGACAGTGAATTATTTGTAAATCAAGCTCTTTCAGGAAAGATAGAGGCTGATATAAAGGTATATGAACTTTTAGGCTCAGAAGTATTTTTATATTGTGACCTTGACGGCAAATCAATAACCGCAAGAGTGAACCCGAGAACCACTCTCAAAAATGGAGACAGAGCGGTATTTGCACTTGATATGCAAAAAATCCATATTTTTGATAAGGACAGCGGTTTGGTAATTACAAATTAATACAAGCTTGGTAAAGGGGCTGTTGCATTAAGAATATACAATATAGCGGCAAATAAAAGCTATATAAAGTATTATTTTATCTTATGCTACAGCCTCTTATTTATTTTTTACCACTTCTTTTCGGTATATCATTTCTTAAATAAGCACTTCGAATTCACTATACAGTCGTTACTATTTTTCCCTATGCAAACTCTCTCTTTTTTCTAACACTGCCATTGGAAGCAGCTTACAAGTAAAAATATTAATACCTCTTCAACCTACTGTTAGCCTTGCCTTACTGCTTAATTTATAAATATTTTCTCTTTTATTTACAAATTAGTATAAAAAAACTATTTATAAAAGCTTCTAAAACCATTACAATAGTATATAAATATATTTTTAATCAAGGAGGAAATGAAAATATGTTTAAAATTGCTGCAAAAAAAATGCTCAATGAAAATGTTGTAATGATGGATGTTGAAGCCCCCCTCATTGCAAAGAAAGCCAAAGCAGGTCAGTTTATTATTTTCAGACTGGACGAGTATGGCGAAAGAATACCTCTTACCGTAGCAGGTACGGATAAGGAGAAAGGCACTGTAACTATTATTTTCCAAATGGCAGGTGAGGGAACTTTTCTTCTGGGTCAGCAAAAAGAAGGAGACTATATACTTGACTTTGTAGGTCCGCTCGGTCGTCCTTCCGAGCTTGAAGGCTATAAAAGAGCTTGTGTCATAGGTGGAGGCGTTGGCAATGCTATAGCATGGCCGAGTGCCAAAGCTCTATATGCTCAAGGCACAAAGACTGATATTATAGCCGGCTTCAGAAATAAAGATATAGTTATACTGGAAGACGAGATGAAAGCCTGCTGCGATAACCTTTATCTTACTACAGATGACGGTTCATACGGGGAAAAAGGATTTGTAACCGACAAACTTCGCTCTCTTATAGAGGCAGGCAATAATTATGATCTGGTTATTGCTATAGGACCGGTAATAATGATGAAACTCATAGCTCAAATTACCAAAGAGTACAACATTAAAACCTTGGTATCCCTTAACCCTATAATGATAGACGGCACCGGTATGTGTGGCGGATGTAGGGTAGAAGTTAATAATCAGGTTAAGTTTGCCTGCGTTGACGGTCCTGAATTTGACGGGCACGAAGTTAATTTTGATGTTCTTATGTCAAGAAACAGCTTTTACAAGGCTACCGAAAGAGAACGTGATCATGACTGTCGTATGAAACAGGAAGGCAAAGCCTTGGAAAAAGCCGGAGCTATGTAAGGAGGAATAATATTATGCAAAGAAATATGTCTAACGAAAAAGTTAAAATGCCTGAGCAGGACCCTCTGGTAAGAAACGCCAATTTCTTGGAAGTAAGTATGGGCTACACCTATAAGATGGCTCAGGAAGAGGCTGCAAGATGCCTGCAATGTAAGGCTCAACCCTGTGTAAGCGGCTGTCCGGTCAATGTAAAGATCCCTGAATTTATAAAGTGTATTACCGAAGGAAACATAGCAGCCGCCTATGATAAGATAAGTGAGACCAACGGACTTCCTGCTGTATGCGGTCGTGTATGTCCTCAGGAAAGTCAGTGTGAATCAAGGTGTGTTCGTGCAAAAAAAGGCGAGGCTGTAGGCATAGGAAGACTTGAAAGATTTACGGCTGACTGGTACAGAGAAAATAACGATACCCTGCCTGAAAAACCTGAAAGCAACGGTATAAAGGTGGCGGTACTCGGTGCCGGACCTGCCGGACTTACCTGTGCCAGAGATATGGCACTGCTCGGTTATGAGGTAACGGTTTTTGAAGCATTTCATGAAGCCGGAGGAGTTTTGATCTACGGTATACCTGAATTCAGACTTCCGAAGGCAATTGTTAAAAAAGAGATAGAAAAGCTTAAAGCACTGGGTGTTAAGATAGAGCTGGATATGGTTATAGGTCGTGTACTTACCATAGATGAGCTTTTTGAAGACGGTTTTGAGTCCGTATTTATCGGAACCGGTGCAGGACTTCCGGTATTTATGGGATTGGAAGGGGAAAATGCTATAGGTGTGTACTCAGCTAACGAGTACCTTACACGTTCTAATCTTATGAAGGCATATGATAAGGATTACCATACTCCAATAAGAAAAAGTAAGGCTGTTGCAGTAGTCGGCGGTGGAAATGTTGCTATGGATGCCTGCCGTACGGCAAAAAGACTGGGTGCGGAAAAAGTATATATCATATATAGGCGTTCAGAAGCGGAAATGCCTGCAAGACTTGAAGAAATACACCATGCCAAGGAAGAGCAGATAGAATTCTTAAATCTGCATAACCCTGTTCGTATACTTGTAGATGAGAACAATGAGGTTACAGGTATGGAGCTTCAGGAAATGGAACTTGGCGAGCCCGGAGCTGACGGCAGAAGAAAACCTATTCCGGTAGACAAGTTTAAGACTATAGATGTTGATACTGTTATCATTTCCATAGGAACAAGCCCCAATCCGCTTATAAAGTCTACCACCGAACACCTTGATACCAACAAAAAAGGTTGTATATCGGTTGATGAAGACAGTATGGAAACTACAAGAGAAGGTGTGTTTGCCGGAGGAGATGCCGTCACCGGAGCCGCTACGGTTATACTGGCTATGGGTGCAGGTAAGAAAGCCGCCGCAAATATGCATAAGTATATCTGCAAAAAACATGGTATAGAGGCATAGTGAATTTTATACTTATTCGCTTATATAAAAGGGACTGCCGTATTGGATTTCATAGTTAATACAGCAGTCCCTCAGTATTACACACTCTTTGCAAGATACATAGCAGCAGTGTTTTTCTTTAATTTTAACTTAGCGCTTATTCCTTTTACCTCTATGGCATACTCTCCCACATTGTAGGAAGTCTCATCGGTAAGCATTACTCTTACAAGGCTGTCTTTATTTTTAAGTCCCATAAGCCATACAGGAATATCAACCTCTATCTCTTCACTTCCCGTATATATAACAACCAAAATCTGCTCATCCTTAACCGCTCTTATATAAGCTATCAGATCCTTCTCGCCAAGTATGGGTATTAAAGAGCCGTAGCGCAGTGATTTATGCCTCTTGTGCAAGTTTATTGCATACTTATGAAATTCAAGTATATTCCAGTCTTCTCTGCCCCAGGGGAAACTTCTTCTGTTATCCGGATCTGTCCATCCGCACACCCCAACCTCATCACCATAGTAAATAGTCGGTGCACCCTGCAAGGTCATCTGCATAATTACAGCCTGCCTGAATACAGATACATCCACACCCTCATTTGCGGCTTTAGAACCCACCGTATGCAGTCTTCCCACCTTCATATTGGTTCTTGTTAAGAATCTTGAATGGTCGTGGTTTGAAAGCTCGTTCATACTGCACATATATGCAGGCATGGGCATTCTTGCCTTGGCATATAAAAGGGTATGCCAAAAAAGTTTTCCGTCTCCCCTTTTTTCAGCATAAAAAGCTTCCGAATGTTTTTCCATACCTGTAAGAAAGAAGCTTACAGGCTCCATAAAAGCATCATAGTTCATCACCGTATCCCACTGCTTACCGTTAAGCCAGAGGTAAGGATCTCCGTAATGCTCTGCCAAAATTATGGCATCCGGATTGATTTTTTTAACTTCTTTCCTGAACTTTGTCCAAAACCTGTGATTAAACTCTTCGGAGTGTCCAAGATCTGCAGCAACATCAAGTCTCCAACCGTCTACATTATAAGGAGGACTGATCCACTTTCCGGCTATGGCAAGTATCTCGCTGACAAGCTTATCACTGTTTTCATAAAAAAGTTTAGGTAAGGTACTGTGTCCCCACCAACCGTCATAAGAATCAGTATCTTCATAAAATCTGAAGTAACTTCTGTACGGACTGTCAACTCCGTGAAAAGCACCCTTAGGATATCCCTTTGCATTCTTATATATGGATTCCTTGTCAAGCCATTTGTGAAAAGAACCACAATGATTAAACACTCCGTCAAGTATGATCTTTATTCCCTTTTGATGTGCTATCTCTACAAAATTAGCAAAAAATCTGTCACTTGCCTCAAGATTTTCCTTATCGGTTGTTCGTATAATATACTTGGTAGCTTTAAGGTTATCTTCCGCCTCAGGATCTACAAGCTCTCCGCCGTCATTTACTATCTTTGCGTAATGCGGATCTATGTGTTCATAATCCTGAGCATCATACTTGTGGTTTGAAGGAGATACGAATATCGGGTTAAAGTATATAGCCTCAACTCCTAAAGATTTAAGGTAATCAAGTTTATCCATAACTCCTTGTAAATCTCCTCCGTAAAAATACCCTACATCAAAGTTGGAGGGATACTCATACCAGTCTGTTGTACGGGTACAGGGCACACCCAAATAAATATACTCATCATCAAGTACATCATTAGAGCCGTCTCCACGACAGAACCTGTCAACAAATATCTGGTACATTATCGCACCCTTAGCCCAGTCAGGGGTTTTAAAATCCGGTATGATCTCAAAACCCTGAAACACTCTTATACCGTCACTTACTCCTACCCTGTCATAGTAAACGGTTTCTTTGCCCTTACTTATCCTGAATACATATCTGAATACTACATTTGATATATCGGTAAAAATTTTATAGTAGTCAAAGTAGTAATCGCTATGATATTTTCTAAGCAAAGTCGCTTCACTGTAGTTTTTACCATGCAGTATCTCAACCCTGTCCACATCATCTTTTGCAACTCTTATGCATATGCTGATATTATCATATGCACCGGGTTCTGACGGATTCACATACCCGTTAGTCTCATCGCTAAATATAGCCTCTCTTTTAATCATTGAACAATGCCTCGAATTCTTCGTATCCGATCTTTTCTTTTTCCAAAAGAAGCTCACAGCATTTATCCAGTACATCTTTTCTTGACATTATTATCTGTTTAGCTTCTTCATAACAACTGTCAATTATATTTCTTATCTCTTCATCTATAATTCTTGCGGTATCATCCGCATAGGTCTTTGTATGACCTATATCTCTTCCTATAAATATTTCCTCATGCTCGGATTCATAATTGATCATACCGAGCTTGTCACTCATACCGTACTTCATTACCATAGCCTTGGCTAACTTGGTTGCCTGCTTGATATCTCCGCTGGCACCGGTAGTAACATCACCGAATATAAGCTCTTCCGCTATTCTTCCGCCAAGACTTACCTTGATCTCGTTAAGCATCTTTGACTTTGTATTAAACATATAATCTTCTTCAGGCAGGGGCATGGTATAACCTGCCGCTCCCATACCTGTCGGTATTATTGAAATAGTATGCACAGGACCTACATCGGGAAGTTCTCTGAAAAGTATAGCGTGTCCGGCTTCATGATAAGCTGTAATTTTTCTTTCCTTATCACTTACGACCTTGCTCTTCTTTTCAGTACCTATACCTACTTTGATAAAGCTTTGCTTGATATCATCATTGCTTATATACTTTTTCCCAGATTTAGCCGCCAATATAGCCGCCTCATTAAGTAAATTCTCAAGATCCGCTCCGGTAAAGCCTGAGGTAGTCTTTGCAATCTCTACAAGATCCACATCCTCTGACATGGGCTTATCCTTTGCGTGTACCTTTAAGATTTCCTCTCTTCCCTTAACATCCGGTGGTGAAACTGTTATTTTCCTATCAAACCTTCCGGGCCTGAGTATAGCCGGATCAAGTATATCAGGTCTGTTGGTAGCCGCAAGTACTATAATCCCTGAGTAAAGTCCGAAACCGTCCATTTCCACCAAAAGCTGGTTTAAGGTTTGCTCTCTTTCGTCATGAGAGCCGCCAAGCCCTGAACCACGCTGCCTTGCAACTGCGTCTATCTCATCTATAAATACTATACAGGGAGCATTTCTTTTAGCCTCATTAAACAAATCCCTTACTCTTGAAGCACCTACTCCGACAAACATCTCCACAAAGTCGGAACCCGATATTGAAAAGAAAGGCACTCCGGCTTCTCCGGCTACAGCCTTTGCAAGAAGTGTTTTTCCGGTACCCGGTCTTCCGACAAGAAGTATACCCTTGGGGATTCTTGCACCAAGCTTGGCATATTTACCCGGAGATTTAAGAAAATCAACAACCTCTTCCAAGTCTTCTTTTTCCTCTTTAAGACCTGCCACCTTCGAAAAGTCAACATTTACATTGACTGCTCTTCTTGCACGACTTTTGCCAAAATCCATCATTTTACTGTTGGCACCGCCCATACGACTTTGTATAAAGAATAATACAAATAAAAATATACCTATCGTAAGTATTATAGGTATCCATGTGGACAACATATTGTTGGATCTTTCCACATCCGATAAACTATAGTCTATATTCTTTGCATCAAGCTGAGCAATCAGTTCATTGATATCCGATACATAATAATTGCTAAGCAGCTCCTTACCGTTGGCATCAACCAGTGTGGCAGAGCCGCTGGGTATTTCCTGATTCTGCTTTATATATACAATTGACAGATCCTTCGAATTAAGCAGGCTTTCAAATTCCGACTTGGTTGCCGTATGTTGTTGTGATATATTTTTAGCATAGTTATAAGTGACGGCACTTATACATACTATCATTAATAAAACAAATATTAAGTTAATTCTTTGCTTCTGCAAACCGTGATCCTCCCGATAATAAACTCTTTATTCAAATTTAAGCCCACCGATATAAGGCAGATTTCTGTACTTTTGGTCATGATCCAAACCGAAACCCACTATGTATACATTGGGTACTTCAAAACAGGTATAATCAAACTTGACATCAACCTCTCTTCTTGAAGGCTTATCAAGTAAGCTGCAAATCTTTACACTTCTTGGTCCCCTCTTTTTTAACAACTCAATAAGATAAGCAAGAGTTCTTCCGGAATCCACTATATCTTCCACTACAAGCACATCCTTTCCTTCTATACTTTCATCAAGATCTTTTACGATCTTTACCACGCCGCTTGATGAAGTACCGGAGCCGTAGCTTGATACACTCATAAAATCAAAAGTCACAGGAATTGTAAGCCTTTTTGCAAGCTCACACATAAACATAGCTCCACCTTTTAATACACAGACAAGGTGCAGGGTCTTACCCTCATAATCCTTGTTAATAACATCCGCTACTTCCTGTATTCTTTTATTTAAGCTTTCTTCATCTATGAGTACTTCTATTTTTTCACTCATTTCCTTCCTCTCCTTTTAAGTATCTTATCTTTAGTATATTTTTTGTATCTTTATTTATTTTATAATATTCACTGATTCTGTAGCCTATGACCCATAACACATGAGATTTACAGGCTATAAGCTTTACATCATCCCTCTTGGCTGCCGGGATCTTTTCATCCGTCATAAATGACTTAAGACTTTTCTTCCCTGACTTTATACTTATATAATCTCCTGCCTGTCTATACCTGAGTTTAATATCGGCATTTAATTTATCCGCATCAAAATATTTGGTATATTTTAGAGTAGGGGGAGTAAAGTTTTCATCACAGGTAAATATTTCCGTACTACATAAATTATCAATCTCTAAGGGCTTACTGTCAAGGCGTTTTACAGCTTTTTTTTGTATTAATTTATTTTCAAGCCACAGATAGGTATAATCGGTATATGCTATAATATTATGCGGCAAATGTATTTGCTTTCCGGTAGTCTTTTTTGTAAGGGTACTTATATCTTTTATATTAATATTTGATACATCCTTAAGCCCTTTAACCATGCCCTCAAAAGCCGTATATATCATATAGTTCTTTATTATATCAGGTTCTTTATCAAATACTTCTTTTTCTATGCCTATTGAAAAGTTTTTGTCTGAACTTTTTAAACTTTCTTTGGCTACGATTTTTCCTTCATATCTGTATACACTTATTTTTTCAAGTTTTTCTTTTGCAATATCTTTAATATACTTATAAGCCTCATATATCTCATCTCCTGCTGACGATATATGTTTTTGTGAGCAGACATTTAACTTCTCCATACAGGGTATAACTTTATGCCTTATATAGTTTCTGGTATATATGTCTTCAAGATTGGTGGAGTCGGTTACATAGTCCAAGTTTTCTTTTTCTATATAATCAAGAATTTCTTTTTTACTTAAACCAAGTAACGGTCTTATGATATTTTCCCTTTCCGCCCTTATACTTCCAAGCCCCTTTAATCCGCTACCCCTGCATAAGTTCATTATAAATGTTTCCGCCTTGTCATCAAGATGATGAGCTGTAGCGATTTTAGCATTTTTCAGCTTTGCCTGTCTTTGTAATTCTTCATATCTGAGAACTCTGGCAGCCTCCTCTATGGAAAGTCTATTTAGCTTTGCATAGTCCGGTACATTTACATACTTGATTATACACTCTATACCGAAACTTTCGGAAAGTTCGCTTGCAAACTTTGCATCTCTGTGTGCTTCTTCATCCCTTATACCATGGTGTATGTGCATACTGTAGAGCTTTAAGTTATATTCTTTTTTCAGTTCATTTAATATCTTAAGCAAAGCCACCGAATCGGCACCTCCGCTTAGGGCTATCAAACAGGAATCTTTAGCTTGCAATAAGCCTTCATCATTTATAAATTTTTTAACTTTTTCTAATATTGTTTTCATATCTGATACAACCTGTTTTTAAATAACAATTTTGATTGCAGTTTGAGCAGTTAATTCATCTTAGTCTAATCTATAAATAAAAATTAAACAATTTCAGTTATTTGGGCGAAGATGAGTCGCCTACTAAAACTGTAACTGAATCACTGTTCTTATGCTGATTGAAATGGATTATAAGTGGTGTGAGTTATACTAATAATGTTTTAACACTCACCCAAATAAGAAGCTGCAAAAATATAGAATGAATATACCTTAAGGATATAACTATATTTTTACAGCTTCCAAGTTCTTATATTCGTTATGATAATTAGTTTTGTAATTTCAGTATTTTATTATATTATTTATCAGGCTTTAATATTAATTCATCCGGATTTACCAAACCGAGTTTTTCTTTTGCCACATCTTCTATGTAATCCTTAGTCTGCACATATATTTTTAACTTGTTGAGTTCTTCAGATCTTGCCTTCTCAGCTTCTATCTTGGCTTCCAAGTCATTTATCTTAAGCATATAAGCTTCCTGCTTTTGTGACATCTTATAAACTCTGTAACCTGTAATTCCCGTAAGCATAAGTACTACTGCCAAGACTGCGAATATAGATACTTTGTAACCCTTTATATTAAACCATGTTCTTTTTTTTACTTTTCTTTTCTTATGCATCTACTCACCGATCCCATCTTTAATGTAGTATTTGTAAAATAAGCTATATATTCTTTGATTAATTTTTACAGGTAAAAAACGATTAGAATATGCTTGTTCCTATAAATACAAGTACCCGATAAACCCCATAATACCCTGAGCCATGTACGAAAGTATTACTGTAAAAATTTTCGAATTTCTCAGATCGTTTAATAATTACTACATTAATATAAGCACATAAGGCTATCACAAGATATAATAAAATATATTATATCTTGCAACAGCCTCTCATCCTTACTACAGGTAACTAAACATTTCTTTAGCTTCGTCTTTTTTTGTGCTTTGCAAAAGCTCTTCTACCTTTACTTTTACAGATTTATTACCAAAACCTATTTCTATAATATCACCTGTCTTTACCGTATAAGAAGCTTTTACAACTTTACCGTTTACTAAAATTCTTCCGGCATCACAGGCTTCATTAGCTATAGTTCGGCGCTTTATAAGCCTGGATACCTTTAAGAATTTATCTATTCTCATTACTTATTCACTGCGTCCTTAAGTGCTTTGCCGGCTTTGAACTTAGGAGCTACAGATGCTGCTATCTTCATAGTCTTACCTGTGCTTGGGTTTCTTCCTTCTCTTGCCGGTCTTTCAACTGTTTCAAAAGTTCCGAATCCTACTAATTGTATTTTTTCTTTTTTAGAAAGTTCTTCAGTTACTACATCAACAAAAGCTTTTAATGCGGCCTCAGCATCCTTTTTTGTAATCTCTGCCTTAGCTGCCATAGCTGCTATTAATTCTGTCTTATTCACTTTATCTGTTCCTCCTTGAATTTACTCTTTATACCTACCCTTTATAGCGTGTTTACTGAGCTTTGTCAAGCTTTGAGAAATATTTATCGCCATTATTTTACAGTATTAAGGTTTTAGTAATATCTCATTCATATTAATAACTATTTCCAGAGCTTTATCCATATATTTTTCACAACTTAAACCTGTATTTTTTTCTTTATAAACAAGCTCGGTTCTATTCTTAGTATTAATACTTAAATCAGGTTTATACATTTCCAGTATTCTTTGTATGTCATCTACTTCTATTCTTGCAGTATCACTCATACTTAACCTTATGCTTACGGCATTTACTACGACATCGGTAATATATACATTATGTGCCAAATTTTTAAGCCTTGCCGCTTTAAGCAGATTTTCAACCGCCCTCGGTATCTCTCCAAACCTATCTATAAGCTCATCCTGCATCTCTATATATTCTTCCTTGGAAGATATTGAGGCAATTCTTTTATAGATATCAAGCTTTTGCTCTTCATCTTCTATATAGCTGCCGGGTATATATGCATCACTTTCCAGCTCTATACTTGTTTCATACTCCGTCTTATAGGACTCCTCGCCCTTTAATGCTCCTATTGCCCTGTTAAGCAGCTTACAGTACATATCATAACCTATTGCCTGCATATGCCCATGTTGCGACTCTCCAAGCACACTTCCGGCACCTCTTATTTCAAGGTCTCTTAAAGCTATTTTTATACCGCTTCCAAGCTCTGTAAACTCCTTTATCGCCTTCAGTCTTTTAGAGGACTCTTCACTAAGCAGCTTATCCTTCCTATACAAAAGAAATGCATAAGCACTTCTGCTGCTTCTGCCCACTCTTCCTCTTAATTGATAAAGCTGTGAAAGTCCCAGCCTGTCCGCATCATGTATAAGTATGGTATTGGCATTGGGTATATCCAGCCCGGTCTCCACTATGGTAGTACTTAACAACACATCTATAGTTCCGCTCATAAAATCAAGCATAATATCTTCAAGCTTCCGCTCCGACATTTGACCATGTGCATACAGGATGTTTGCATCCGGCAAAAGTTTAGCAAGCCTTCCGGTAAACTCCGCTATATCTCCCACTCTGTTATATATATAATAAACCTGCCCACCCCTTGCAAGCTCTCTTTTTATAGCCTCTCTTACAACATAATCGCTGTATTCGCACACATAGGTCTGTATAGGTTTTCTATCCATAGGAGCTTCTTTTAACACATTAAGGTCTCTTATACCTGCCAGACTCATATGTAGGGTTCTTGGTATAGGTGTAGCTGTGAGTGTAAGTACATTAACACTTTCTCTCAGCTTTTTAAGTTTTTCCTTATGCTTTACACCGAATCTTTGCTCCTCATCCACTACTACAAGTCCGAGCTTTTTCGGCTCTATATCTTTTGAAAGTATTCTGTGCGTACCTATAACTATATCTACAAAACCCTGATTAAATTCCTTTACTATCTTTTTTTGCTCAGCGGCAGTCTTGAACCTGCACAAAAGTTCCACTTTTATCGGAAAATCCTGCATCCTCTTAAAAAAGGTATTATAATGCTGCTGTGCAAGTATTGTTGTCGGAACAAGGTAAAGTACCTGAAACCCCTCATTTACAGATTTAAATGCAGCTCTTAAGGCTATTTCGGTCTTACCGTAGCCTACATCTCCGCAAATAAGCCTGTCCATTATCTTACCCTGCTCCATATCCCTTTTGGTATCTTCTATGGCTTTTAACTGATCATAGGTCTCCTCATAGGGGAAGAGTTCTTCAAACTCCCTTTGCCAATCTCCGTCTTTAGCATATACATGCCCTTTTCCGTATAGTCTGTTGGCATAAAGCTTAACCAGATCCTTTGCTATCTCGTCTATAGCTTTTTTTGCCTTTGCTTTTGCCTTAGTCCAGTCCGCCCCTCCGAGTTTATTTAATTTAAGAGTTTTTTTAGTTTCAGCTGATGAGAGGTTGCTGTACTTTTGCACCAGATCCAGCTTAGTTACAGGTATATAGCAGTTATCCCCTCCCGAGTACTCTATTTTTATATAGTCCTTTATAATATAGTCTCTTTCTATCTGCTCTATACCTCTGTATATACCCAGTCCATGCTCCTCATGTATTACATAATCTCCTATATTAAGCTCTGTAAGAGAACTTAGCTCTATCCCCTTGGTATCTCTTTTTTTATCCTTTTTTTTATGTCTTTCATTATGTTTGTTAAATATATCACTTTCGCTTATTACGGAAAACTTTATCTCAGGAAATTCAAAACCGCTGTGCAGCTGTCCGTAAAGCACCAGTATGCTTGAGGGCTTAGGCTCATAGTCTTCACTCACATCTTCCTGGTAATGGGCATTCAGTCCAATATCAATCAAACTTTTTGTAAGTCTTTTTGCTCTGGTTTTTGAAGCTGTTATCAAAACTATGTAATGTTTCAAACTCTTTAGATTTTTTAATTCTTCAATCATAAGCTCAAAAGCATTCTGATAGGCAGGGATCTGCCTGCTCTCCAAACTGTAATACCGCTTTACACTTACACCCTTGACCTGCTTTTCCAGGCTGCTTAAAAGTATGGGGGAATACTCCAATATTTTATGCATACATTCCTGCACAGAAAAAAGGCTTGGAACTTCATCCTTATCTATTTTTTCAAGTTCCAGCCTGTCCGACATGCTTTCATTAAAATCTTTTTCTATATCCGTAGCCCTTTCCCTCACTCTTAAGGTCTCATCTATAAAAACCATGCTGTTTTCTTTAGCTATGTACGAAAGAAAGGAAACCTCTCTGACTTCGCTTTCTTTTGCAGGATATATCGTTATGGCGGCTACATTTTCTATGGATCTTTGTGAGCTTATATCAAAACTTCTCATAGAGTCTATAATATCATCCCACAGCTCTATTCGTATCGGCAAGCTTTCGGTAACAGGATATATGTCTATGATACCGCCTCTTACACTAAACTGCCCCTTGGCTTCTATGGTATATACTCTTTCATAACCTATAGCTGCAAGTTTTTTAGATAGGTCTTCTATATTTATTCTATCATTCTCATCTATATTTATAACTGAGGACTTAAAACTTTCAAAGGGCAGCATCTTGTCCATAAGTGCATCAATACTGCATATTATAATACCTTCGTCTTCAGTACTTATCTTTTTATATATTTCTATTCGTTTTTCAGTTATAAGAGAGCCTCTTATGTCGGCTGAAAAAAACAGCAAATCTTTTGCAGGATAGAGATACACATTTTCATAAAAACATGAAATATCCTCATAAAATCTTGCAGCCCTTTCTTCGTCATAAGTTATAAGAAGTCTCCATGACTTTTCTTTACAGACCTCCGTAATCAAATATGCCTTGGCTGCATCTATCAAATCAGTAATATGTATAATATTTTTATTTCTTATATCACTTTCTATATCTTTATATCCCTTAAGCTTTTTCAAGGGACTTAGAAATAAACTCATATCGGTTACGCTTTCCCAAGTAAATTATATTTAATAAAGCTTTGCTTCTCTATAAAAATTTATCAGCTGTTAAAATTATTCATGGCAAAGTCTATACCCTTATCCAAAATACTTAAAGTAGCCTCTGCCGCCTTTTCTATGCTTTGTTCTATAATTTCTCTCTCACTTTTCTTGAAATTGGATAATACATAATCTGCAAGATCCATATGCAGCGGCTTTTCTCCTACTCCTATCTTAATTCTCGGAAAGTCCATGGAAGAAAGATGATTTATTATACTTTTTATACCGTTATGACCTCCTGCACTTCCCTTTTTTCTTATTCTAATACTTCCCAAATCTATAGAAATATCATCATAAACCACATAGATATCCCCTATATCGATCTTAAAATAATTGCTTATTTCCCTTACTGCCAAGCCGCTGTTATTCATATATGCAAGGGGTTTTGCCAGTATGATTTTTTCTTCTCCCATATTAACGCCGGTAAATAAGCTATGAAATTTATGCTCATTTAAGTTTGTACCAAACCTTTCACATAGCTTATCTACCAACTTGAAACCTACATTATGTCTTGTTTCCTCATATTTTTTTTCAGGATTTCCAAGACCTACTATCATTTTCATAAAATGCACTGCTCCTGTTTGTTATATAATACCTTGATATATTATCTTCTTCTACTTATCAATCCGACAATATAGAGTAATATAACCGAGCCTATCACCGATACTATTATACTGTGAAAATTGATGCCCGTAACTCCTCTTTTTCCAAAAAAGTTCATTACAAATCCGCCTATATTAGCTCCTATTATACCTACAACTATATTGGCAACAATACCCATCTGTGCATTTCTATTCATAATTATACTTGCGATCCAGCCGGCAAACCCGCCTACTATAATATATGCAAAAAATCCCATAATTAACACCTCTTTCTTTTGATTAAATAAGTATAGCTTATAAATTGTGATGTAGCAATAATGATTTGTCGGGGAGTTGGCAACATAAACAATTAAACAGCAATAATTAACAGAAACACTCCCTATTTCAATCATACTCGCAGTACTGTTAATAAAGTTTCGACAAACTTAATACAGACTGCGGAACTCGCTTGTCCACCAAAAAGCATGGTGGACTGACGCTCGAACAGTCCTCGTCTGTAAAGTTTGTAACTCACTTTATT